>CAZITJ010000105.1:0-7419 GCA_964542135.1 uncultured Verrucomicrobiota bacterium | reverse complement strand
GATTTTTATCGGCGGGCGTCCATCTGGGTCCGGACGGACCCGACTGTGTGCGGGGGGGCTGTCCGGCGATGCGGGCGGCGTTGTAAAAATCTGTTCCAAGGTCTGGAAAAGCGGACCATCCCCCGGTAAAGTGGCGCACAATTTTCAATTCACAGATGCGGCAGATATCTAAACCGGGCGATCGGATGTTCGGATGGATCGCGGGCCGATGACCAATCACGGACAGCTTATAACAGGACGCAATCATGGCGAAGCAGGCAAAGACAGCAATTACCCCGACGAGGGCGGAAAACTATCCCGAGTGGTATCAGCAGGTGGTGCGGGCCGCCGAGCTGGCCGAGAACAGTGATGTGCGCGGCTGTATGGTGATCAAGCCGTGGGGCTATGCGCTCTGGGAGAACATGAAAAGCGGCCTCGACGGACTGTTTAAAGCCACCGGTCACGTGAATGCCTATTTTCCGCTGTTTATTCCGAAAAGCTATCTGGAGAAAGAGGCGGAGCATGTCGAAGGGTTTGCCAAGGAATGCGCTGTCGTGACGCATCACCGGCTCGAAGAGGGGCCGGACGGCGGACTGGTTCCGGCGGGCGAACTCGAAGAGCCGCTGGTGGTGCGTCCGACCTCCGAAACCATTATCGGCGCAACGTATGCCAAGTGGGTGCAGAGCTACCGCGATCTGCCGATTCTGATCAACCAGTGGGCCAATGTCGTTCGCTGGGAAATGCGCACCCGCCTGTTTCTGCGCACCGCCGAATTTCTTTGGCAGGAAGGACATACCGTCCATGAAACCGAAGAGGAAGCGCGGGAGGAAACACGCAGGATGCTGGAGGTCTATAAACAGTTCGCCGAAGAGTATATGGCCATGCCGGTGCTCACGGGCGAAAAGACCGCGGGTGAACGGTTTCCCGGCGCGGTGAGCACTCTTTGTATTGAGGCGCTGATGCAGGACGGCAAGGCGCTGCAGGCCGGAACGAGTCATTTTCTGGGGCAGAATTTTGCGAAAGCCTCCGGAATTAAATTTCAGTCGCGCGAAGGCTGCGAGGAGTTCGCGTGGACCACCTCATGGGGTGTATCCACCCGGCTGATCGGCGGGATGATTATGACCCACGGCGACGATGACGGCATGATCATGCCGCCGCGCCTTGCGCCGAGCCATGTCGTCATTCTTCCGATCATCCGCAAGGATGTCGACCGCGACGCGGTTCTGAAATACTGCCGCGAAACCGCCGACATGATTCGTGCGCAGAGTTACGCCGGACGCCCGGTAGACGTAACGGTGGATGCCCGTGATATCAATGCCGGCGAAAAAGGCTGGCAGTGGATTAAAAAGGGCATTCCGCTTCGCGTGGAAATCGGCCCGCGCGATATCGAAAAGGGCGGAGTGTTCGCTGCCCGCCGCGATAAAGGGCCGAAGGAAAAATACGGGCAGCCGCGCGAAGAGTTCGCCGCATCGGTGCCCGCCGTTCTGGAGGAGATCCAGCAGGGGCTGTTTGATCGTGCCTGCGCCTTCCGCAGCGAACATACGCGAGAGATTGACAGCTGGGATGAGTTTGTGGCCTTCTTTCAGGAAGACAGGGGCGGTTTTGCCCTCGCGCACTGGGACGGTACAGAAGAGACGGAACAGAAAATCAATGATCAATTATCCGTCACGATCCGCTGTATCCCCTTCGACCTTGAAGCGGACGGCGCAGGCCGGTGCATTCTCAGCGGGAATCCGAGTCGCGGACGGGTGGTTTTTGCGAAAAGCTATTAAGCACAGAAAAGGGGGGCGCAATGGCCAAAGGTAAATTTAAAATCAAGGGCACGAAGGATTTCCTGATTGCAGCGGTGTTTCTCGGCTTTCTCTGTATCTGGGCGATTCGGGATGCCTGGTTTCCCACCCAAAAAGTTCTCGAAAAGCATCCGCAGGAGATTTCAGTGGCGTTTCGCGTGCCCGGTGTGATCCGGGAGATTCCGGTGGAGCCGGGTCAGGAGATTAAAGGCGAAACCGTTCTGGCACGGCTTTATGAAAAGGGGTATCAGGACGCGCTGGATGAGGCGCGTGCCGCTTTTGAGACCGCCCGCCGGCAGGAGGCGCCGGACGTTCAGGAAAAACTGAACGAGCTGACGGAAGCCCGGCAGCGGCTGGAAGCCTGTACACTCAAAAACACGGATATCACCTGGAGCGGGTCGCACGGTGAGGAGGTCTTGCGGGGCGAAATTCTGCGGATTGATGCCGAACCGGCGAGCAGGGTGGAGGTTCTGAATGCGTCCTCGACCGGTGTGGTTGTGAGTGTGAGTCACGATCAGGTCGTGCTGTCGTCCGATCCCGCCGCGCCGGCTGAAAATCTGGAGCGTGTTGAACTGCCCGCCGGGCTGGTTCCGCAGGTGCGGAAAGGAGACGCCGTTGCGGTTGGTGATCTGCTGGCGGGAACCCCCGTGGTAACCGTTGATCCGCAGGACACCTTTTATCTGTTTAACAAAACGCTGACGGTGCTCACCTTTATCGGCACCGTGGCGGCCCTCATTATGCATGCGATCGCTTCGCGCTGAAAAAACGAAACGGAATAGAACTTGACCCGCCGAAACAGTTCTCTAAGATGGTTTTTCTTTTTCAGGCTGTAAACTGTTCGCAGTCAATATGATTGGAAGGAAACGGGGGATGAGATGACAAAACGGGATTTAGTCGTTCGCATTGCAGACGAAACCGGCCTGATTCAGCAGGACGTAGCCGCTGTTTTGCAGAAATCGCTCGACTACATTGTCGAGGCGCTTGAAAAAGGGGAGACGGTCGAATTTCGCAATTTCGGCGTTTTTGAAATCAACACCCGCAAAGCCCGTATCGGCCGAAATCCCAACAAGCCGGAAGATGTGGTCACGATCCCTGAACGCCGGGTTGTCAAATTCAAGCCCGGCAAAATCATGAAACAGAAAATCACCGGCATTGAATAGACCTTGCCGTTTGCTGATCGACGATTGCCGATTTAAATGCAGAAGCCTTCCGTGAATCAATCGCCGGTCGTAAATCATCCATCGTAAATCATTCATCGTAAGGTTGATATGTCTTCCAGCTCGTTTCAGCCCATCCAGGGGATGTCCGATATCGCCCCGCCGGATGTGTCTATCTGGCAAATGATCGAAGAACGGGCGCGCGAGGTTTTCGCGCGCTATCGTTTTGCAGAGGTGCGCACGCCGGTTCTGGAAAAAACCCAGCTCTTTACCCGTTCACTCGGTGACACCACCGATGTGGTCACCAAAGAAATGTACAGCCTGGAAGACCGCGGCGGTCGCAAACTTTCCCTGCGCCCCGAAGGCACCGCCGGCGCCGTTCGCTACATTGCCGCCGGCGGCGACGAAACCGCCGGTGCACGCATTTATTATATGGGCCCCATGTTCCGCTGCGAGCGTCCGCAGGCGGGTCGCAAGCGTCAGTTTCACCAGATCGGCGTTGAAGCCATCGGTGCCCCCAACCCGCGCGCCGACGCCGAAGTGATTGCCCTTCAGTTGCACCTGCTGTCTGCGTGGGGACTCGAAGGGGCGAAAATCCGTCTCAACACCATCGGCCTGCCCGAAGAGCGCGCCGCCGTGCTCGACGGCCTGCGCGCAGCCATCCGCCCGCGCTGGAGCGAACTGCCTGCCGACGCGCAGGAACGGTTTGAGACCAACGTGCTGCGTCTGCTCGATTCCAAAGACGACGCGGTGCAGAAAGTGATTGCCGATGTTCCCCCGGTTATTGAGTTTTTAAGCGCTGAATCCCGCGCCTACCTCGACACGGTCGTTGAAACGCTCCGCAGTCTGGAGATCGACGTGGCGATCGACCCGACGCTTGTGCGCGGGCTCGACTACTACGTTCACACCGTATGGGAAGTCGTGCACGGCGGTCTCGGTGCGCAGAACGCGCTGTCCGGCGGCGGGCGCTATCGCATTCAGGTCGGCAATAAAACCGTTGAAGGCGTCGGCTTCGCCATGGGGGTAGAGCGCATGATCGCCGCGCTCGAAGCCAACGGCGTCACCGCCGAACAGTTTACACCCGGGCCGGCGATCTTTATCGTTTCGCTCGGCGAAGCCGCACTCAAAGAAAACATGCTGCTGGCGCAAATGCTCCGTCAGCGCGGCGTGGCCTGCGAACTGGAGCTGGCCGACCGCAAGGTCAAGGCGCAGATGAAGCGCGCCAACAAAGCCGGAGCCGAACAGGTCATTATCCGCGGCGACACCGAACTCGAAAAAGGAGTCTACCTGCTCAAAAACATGACCGACGGGACCCAGCAGGAACTCGAACTGCCGGAACTCATGGAGGCGTTGAAAAAGGGCTCAGTCTAATGCCAACCATCCTTTATATTGATGATGGAATGAGTTTCATGGAGGAGACGGTGAACAAAAATCATACAGTTGAATCCGTAAAAATTGAATCCGGGCAGCTTGTTCTGGTCGTTGATGGTCAGGCCATTTCCAGAAGGCTTGGGGATGTGTCGCCCCGTTTGGCCAACGCATCAGAAGCGATTCAAAACCATTTTGAAGTTTCACCCTCCGGCTATGGCATTCACTGGCCGGATTGTGATGAGGATTTATCCATTGATGCGCTGCTCGGACTTGAGCACAAAGCGCCAATGATGGCGGCGGAAGAACCCGGCGAATACAAAACCAATAACCAATAACTCATAACCAATATCAAAACCATGCACCCATACAGAACACATACCTGCGGGGAACTCCGCAAAGAACACGTTGGACAGACCGTCCGGGTTTCCGGCTGGGTCAACACCATTCGCGACCACGGCGGCGTCCTGTTTATTGATCTGCGCGACCACTACGGCATTACCCAGGTCGTCATCAGCCCCGATAAGGATTTCTACAAGGATATCGAGCATTGGCGCGTCGAAACCACGCTTTGTTTCACCGGCGAGATTGTTGCCCGCGACGAGGCGGCGGTGAACCCGAAACTTGCGACCGGCGAAATCGAACTGGTCGCCGAAGAAATGCAGGTGCTCGGCGAATCGAAAGTGATTCCCTTTCAGGTCAGCAAGGAAGAGGAGTGCAACGAAGCGCTTCGTCTTCAGTACCGCTTCCTCGACCTGCGCCGCAAAACGCTGCACGACAACCTTGTTCTGCGCTCGCAAATCATCGCCCGCATTCGCGAACTGATGACCGCCGAGGGCTTCATGGAAATGCAGACGCCCATCCTCACCAGCTCATCGCCCGAAGGCGCGCGCGACTACCTCGTGCCCAGCCGCGTGCACCCCGGCAAGTTCTACGCTCTGCCGCAGGCCCCCCAGCAGTTCAAGCAGCTGCTCATGACCGCCGGCTTCGACCGCTACTTCCAGATCGCCCCCTGCTTCCGCGACGAAGACGCCCGCGCCGACCGCTCGCCCGGCGAGTTCTATCAGCTTGATATGGAAATGGCCTTCGCCTCGCAGGACGATGTATTCGATGTCAACGAACGCGTCCTCTCCGCAATCTTCAAAGAATTCAGCGACAAGCAGGTGGATGAAGCGCCCTTTGTGCGAATTCCGTATCTTGAAGCGATGGAAAAATACGGATCAGACAAACCCGACCTGCGCAACCCGCTTCGTATTCAGGACGCCTCTGAGATCTTCAAAGGCTGCGGCTTTAAAGCCTTCGCCGGGGTCGTCGAAAAGGGCGGGGTCGTCAAAACCATCGCCGTCAAAGGCTGCGCCGGACAGCCGCGTAAATTCTTCGATGACATGATCGAATTTGCCCAGTCCGTCGGCGCCAAAGGCCTCGGCTATATCAGCTGGCTCGACGGCGAGGTCAAAAGCCCCATCGCCAAATTTCTGTCTGACGACGAAGTCGCCGCACTCAAAGAACTCGGCGGCGTTGAGGACGGCGATACCCTGTTCTTTATTGCCGACAAGCTCAAAACGGCCTGGGAAATCGGCGGTCACGTTCGCAACGAACTCGGCCATCGTCTTGACCTGCTCGAAAAAGACGTTTTCCGCTTCTGCTGGATCGTCGACTTCCCGATGTACGAACTCGACGATGACGGCAAGGTGGAATTCTCCCACAACCCGTTCTCCATGCCGCAGGGCGGCATGGACGATCTGCTCAACAAAGATCCGCTCGACATTCTGGCCTATCAGTACGACATCGTCTGCAACGGCACCGAGCTCTCCTCCGGTGCCGTTCGTAACCACATTCCGGAACTGATGATCAAAGCCTTCGAAATTGCCGGGTACGGCAAAGAGGTTGTCGAATCCAAATTCCCGGCTCTCTACCGTGCCTTCCAGTACGGCGCGCCGCCGCACGCCGGCATTGCTCCCGGGGTAGACCGCATCGTCATGCTGTTGGCCGACGAGCCCAATATCCGCGAAGTCATCGCCTTCCCGATGAACCAGAAGGCCGAAGATCTGCTCATGAACGCGCCCGGCGAAGTCGACTTCACCCAGCTGCGCGAACTGCACCTCAAAATCAACCTGCCCAAAAAGCAGGACGTGTCCGCCGAAGCCTCGGCAAAGGCGGAAGAAAAAGCAGCTGAATAGAATGTAGCGACGTTCTCGTCGTGTTTCCCGCGTCACTCGCCCTGAAGCTTCGTGGGCGGCTGGCAATCGTTGGAAAAATTCCATTTAAGGTTTCCTATGTTTGGAAAAACGCATTCTTGACATCCAAAACGGATGCGTTATGGTTCCTTTATGAGCACGATCACATTAAAAAACGTTCCAGAAGACCTTCATGCCGCTTTGAAATCTCAGGCCAGAACACATGGCCGGAGTTTAAACAAAGAGATTCTTTCTGTATTGCAGGGGCGGGTTTCCCGTTCTGCGCAGGAGTTGATTGCGGAGGCTCGTGCTGTTCGGGAAGAAGCAAGCGGCGTGTACCTGACTCAACGCGAACTCGACGAGGCGCGGCAGGAGGGGCGCGCGTGATTGTTGCAGATGTTAATCTGATTGCATATTTCTGGCTTCCGGGCGAACAGGTTGACGTGGCTGAGGCGGTTTGCAGAAAAGATTCGGAATGGGTGGCTCCCTACCTTTGGCGATCTGAGTTTCGAAATGTGCTGACCCGGTATCTTCGCCGTGACCTGATTACGCAGGAAACAGCATATCGTTATTTGGCTGGTGCGGAATCACAGGTGAAAACATATTTTATTCAGTCCGCACAGGTTATGGGTGTTGTGCAGCGTTCGACCTGTTCGGCCTATGATTGCGAATATGTGGCCTTGGCCGAGAACCTCGGTGTGAAACTGGTAACCGCTGATAAGCAGATTTACCGGCAGTTTCCTAAAATCGCGATCAGCCTCAAAGAATTTACTGCATAGCTTCAACCGCCTCCTGCCGACGGCGAAGAATCACTTTTGATGGGTCGCAGAGGTGTGGATCGCAGTAGGGAATTGACCGGCGTTCAGCGAGTTTTCCAACCATTGGAAACTTTTTTACGAGCGCGGTCGGTGAGGCGATCGTTCCATTCCCCATTTGGCAGCCCGGAAC
>CAZITJ010000104.1:0-7525 GCA_964542135.1 uncultured Verrucomicrobiota bacterium | reverse complement strand
CTACAACATTCGGTCTTCATTGTAGGACACGCTTCCCTCGCAGAGGGAGCGTGTGTCTTTTGATCCGCACAGGCTCCCCGGAATACCGGGGAAGCCTGTCCTACAAGGGAAATGAAGAAGCCTGTCCTGCAATATTTTGTCTTCATTGTAGGACACGCTTCCCTCGCAGAGGGAGCGTGTGCGATTCCATCATTCCATTATTCCTCTTTTTCCAGCAAACTTGACGCAGATCAAGGCGCGCTGTTCAAAAATAAGCATAATACTCGCCATTGAATGAGCAACCCTTAACCGAAAGGAATCAAAATGAGTATGTTTTGTTATCAATGTGAACAGACCGCGAAAAGCACCGGCTGCACCGCATTCGGCGTATGCGGCAAAGATCCCGATGCCGCCGCATTGCAGGATCTGCTGGTCGATGTGTGTAAGCAGATTTCCGTCAAAGCGCAGAACGACGGCCGCACCCGTGAGGCCGACCTGTTTGTGATGGAAGGACTCTTCACCACCGTCACCAATGTCAATTTTGACGCCGAAGATATTGCCGCTGTCATTTGCCGCGGCGCACCGCTGGCCGGGTTTGAGCCGGCCGCCGATCTGGACGGGCTGATCCGGCAGGGCGAGGCCGTCGGGATCGAAAACCGTAAAGCGGAACTGGGCGACGACATCACCGGCCTGCAGGAACTGGTTCTCTACGGCCTGAAGGGAATGGCCGCCTATGCCGATCACGCCTACATCCTTGGTAAAGAGGATGACAGCGTCTTCGCTTTCTTCCACGAAGCGCTGGCGTACCTCAAAGAAGGCGAACCCGCCGTCGATGCACTGTTTAGCCTTGCGATGAAGGTCGGTGAAGTCAACCTGACGGTGATGGGCCTGCTCGATGAGGCCAACACCGGCACCTACGGCCACCCCGAGCCGACGCCGGTGCGCGTGACCCCTGTCAAAGGGAAAGCCATTCTGGTTTCCGGTCATGACCTGAAAGATCTCGCCATGCTGCTGGAGCAGACCGAAGGGAAGGGCATCAATGTGTATACCCACGGCGAAATGCTTCCGTGCCACGGTTATCCGGAGCTGAAAAAATACAAACACCTTGTCGGCAACTACGGCGGCGCCTGGCAGGATCAGCGCACCGAGTTCGAAGCCTTTCCCGGTGCGATTCTCATGACGACCAACTGCATTCAGAAGCCGAAGGACAACTATAAAGCGCGTATCTTCACCACCGGACTCGTCCAGTGGCCCGGCGTCGAACACATCGGGGAGGATAAAGATTTCTCGCCGGTCATCAGCGCGGCTCTGGAAGCTGACGGCTTTGCCGAAACCGAGCCGGAAAAAACCATTCTCGTTGGATTCGGGCACAATGCCGTGCTCGGTGTTGCTCCGCAGGTGGTCGAAGCGGTCAAAAGCGGCGCGTTGAAGCACTTTTTCCTGATCGGCGGATGCGACGGAGCCAAGAGCGGACGCAATTATTACACCGAGTTTGCTGAAGCCGTACCGAAAGACTGTGCCATTCTCACGCTGGCCTGCGGCAAATTCCGCTTCAACAAACTCGACTTCGGCGACATCGGCGGCATTCCGCGCCTGCTCGACATCGGGCAGTGCAACGACGCTTACAGCGCCATTCAGATTGCGGTGGCTCTGGCCGAGGCCTTTGATTGCGACGTCAATGAGCTGCCGCTCTCCATGATCCTGTCGTGGTATGAGCAGAAAGCGGTCGTTATTCTGCTGACCCTGCTGCATCTCGGCATTCAGGACATTAAACTGGGCCCGAGTCTGCCGGCCTTTGTAACGCCGACGGTGCTCAATGTGCTCGTTGATAAATTCAGCATCGCACCGGCAACGACCGTGGAAGAGGACATGCAGGACTGTCTCGCGAAGCAATGAGCCGGCTGCGCGTCCCGGTCTTCCGGCGCGGGAAGCCGGGCGCGCCCGTGTCAACCTGCCGGGGTTTATCTTAGGAGTTTATCCTGAAAACCGGTCCGTTCCGCATCGGCGATTCATCCCGTCATGTTATCGGCAGGTCGCGGACGATCTCAAATCCCTTCGCGCCACGGAAGGACGGGGCCGCCCGTTCCGGACCTGAACATGAAAAGCGCGGCAGAATCCGGCCTGTGATCAACTATTACATTATGCGCATATGCGCATAATGTAATAAATTTAGAAAAGCAGATTGAAAAAGCCCGCCCCCGAGCGCGGGAGCGGGCCGGTCAGCAACGGTTGGTTTCCGGCGGATCAGAACGTCCAGCTCAATCCGAGGGTCACACTGTTCTGATACATGCTGATTTGAGTGCCGCCCCCTGCAGCCGGGGAGTTGCTGTCGGTGAGGGTTTCTTCAAATGCATGAATATACGTCAAATGCAGATCCATCTGTTCGCTGAGAGCATAGGAGAGTCCCGCGGCAGCATGTGTTTCCATAATGGCGGGGAAGAGCGCATTGGCAAAAACGTCTTCGCTGCCGATGGGGGAGTTGCCGTGTGAAAATCCGCTGCGAAGCGTCAGCGCCTGCGTGGCGTCCCAGGTCAACCCCGCCTTGACAATGTGCTGATTTTCCCAGCCGAACTGATCGCCGAACGTGTCCAGTTCACCCCAGCCGACCCACTGATAATCCAGCACGGCTTCGAGGTTGGTCAGCACCTGAACGGCCAGTCCGGCGGTGATCTGCTGAGGCAGATTGAGCGAATCGTTGAAGAGCGAGTCGTATTCGTCAAATTCACTCATAAACTGCTCGCTGATATAACTGGCACCCAGCGTCAGACGGTCGCCGACGCGCTGGGTCAGCCCGATCACCGCGCCGGCGCCGCCGACGGTGTCCCATTCGCCGGATTCGGATGATGCTCCGTTGAACATGTCGGTTTTTAGACGCGACAGAACGAACACGGGTCCGACTCCGATACTCAGGCCGTTGTCCAGAGACCGTGCATAGGTGAGCGTCAGTTTGGCGATCGACAGTTCGGTCATGCGGTCGCGCATTCCGGCCACGCGCGGCTGGTTGTAATCCACACCCATGCCGCTGGTGCCGTAGAGGCCGAGGCCGATATAGCCGTTGTCGCCATCGCAGCATCCCAGCGATGTGCTCAGGGCGGGAATGAAAAACCCTGACGAATCCTCCTGTGTCCCGGCGCCCGGATTAAATGTGGAGCGCAGGGTGCGCACCGGTTTAAAGTACTGGAACGATGCGTCGGTCTGACGTCCCACGTCTGTGAGGCCGGCTGGATTGAGGATCAGCCAGGTGGAGTCTTTGGCGGATGCAACCCCGGCGCCGGCGGTTCCCTGCTGAACCGGGCCCACGCCGATCAGGTTGATGCCGTCGGTTGCCCGGACAGCGAACGCCGCCAGCAGCGCGGCGGCGATAACGAGTTGTGTGCGTCTGTTCATGTGTATCTCCTTATAATCAGTGAATATTTTCCGTAAAACGACGTGATCCAATCACAATCCGCTGCGGTGCGCAACAAAAATATGATAAAAATAATCGTAGATTAAGTGTTTTCTCTGTGCCGTGTCCTGAAGTTCGATTTTCAACAAAGGATCATGATCGGGGTTGACATTGTTTATAATATTATAATAACGTAATATTTAATGAGGAGAATTCGTACCATGCCGCGTCATGAGCGGGAGATTTCCGCCGTGGTTCTAAAAGCCCTTGCGCACCCGGTGCGGCTGGGTGTAATCGAACGGCTGGCCGATGGAGAAAAGACCTGCACGGAACTGTATGAGGCGCTTGAATGCAGCCAGTCGCAGATGTCGCAGCAGCTAAAAATTCTTGCGCAGCAGGGGCTGGTTTCGGTCCGGCGCGAGGGCACGCTGAAATACTTCACGCTTCGCAATCCGGATTTCCTCAAGCTGTTTGACTGCATGCAGAACCATCTGCGTGCCTTTCTAAAAATCGATCCAAACGGGGAGTAACGAATGGAAAAACAAAAACTGGTTATTATCGGCGGGGTCGCCGGCGGCGCCAGCGCGGCAGCGCGCGCCCGTCGTCTGAGTGAAGAGGCGGAGATCGTTCTGCTGGAGCGCGGCCCCTACATCTCGTTTGCCAACTGCGGACTGCCTTATCACATCGGCGGGGAAATTTCCGACCGCGACAAACTGCTCGTCACCACGCCGGAATTGCTTCGCAAACGGTTTCGGATTGATGTGCGCACCCGCAACGAAGTCACGGCCATTGATCCCGAGTCAAAAGAAGTCGAAATCAAGAACCTCGAAACCGGCGAAAGCTATACCGAGTCCTACGACGCTCTTGTACTCAGCCCCGGTGCCGAACCGGTGCGCCCGCCGATTCCCGGCATTGAAAGCGAAAAAGTTCTCTCTCTGCGCAACATGGAGGATATGGATCACATCATCGCGGAACTAAAAAACAAAGAGCACGCCGCTGTCATCGGCGGCGGCTACATCGGCCTCGAAATGGCCGAAGCGCTGCGGCATCGCGGCATCCGCACCACTCTTGTTGAACTGGCACCGCAGGTGATGGGTCCGGCTGATCCGGAGATGGTGTCCATTCTTCACCAGGAACTCGAAATCCACGGGGTGGATCTTCGCCTCGGCACCTCGGTGACCGCGTTCAAAGAAACGGCCGACGGAGTTCGACTGACGCTCAGCTCCGGGGAAACCATCGATACCGGTCTGGCTGTTCTGGCCATCGGCGTGAAGCCCGAAACCGCGCTCGCGACCGCGGCGGGCATCGAGCTTGGACCGCGCGGCGGCATCAAAGTCGATGCACACATGGAAACCTCGGTGGCAGGCATTTACGCCGTCGGCGACGCCGTCGAAGTCACCGACTTCGTCACCCGCGATCCCGCGCTCATCCCGCTCGCCGGTCCCGCCAACCGGCAGGGACGCATCGCCGCCGACAACATCTTCGGCCGCAGCTCAACGTACAAAGACACGCAGGGCACCGCCATCTGCAAGGTCTTCAACCTTGCCGTCGGCATGACCGGTCTCAGTGAAAAAGCCGCCCGGCGCGCGGGTGTTGCGTATGAAAAAGTCTACGTCCATCCCGCCAGTCACGCCTCCTACTATCCCGGCGCAGCCGCGCTCAGCATCAAAATGCTCTTCGATCCCGAAACCGGAAAAGTCCTCGGCGCGCAGGCCGTCGGTGCCGACGGCGTCGATAAGCGCATTGACGTCTTCGCCGTCGCCGTTCGGGCCGGGCTCTCCGTCTATGACCTCGAAGAACTCGAACTCTCCTACGCGCCGCCTTACGGCTCTGCCAAAGATCCCGTCAACTTCGCCGGGTTCGTTGCGGCCAATGCGTTGCGCGGCGATGTGCGGCTCTGTCAGGTCGACGACGTCATCAAACCTGCTTCCGGATGCAGACTGCTCGATGTTCGATCGCCCGACGAAGTTGCCGCCGGCACCATTCCCGGCGCGAAGACAATTCCCGTTGACGAACTGCGCGAGCGGCTCGATGAACTGTCTAAAGAAAAGGAACACCTCGTCTTCTGCCGCGTCGGCATGCGCGGTTATCTCGCCTGCCGCGTCCTGCAGCAGAACGGGTTCAAGTGCCGCAATCTCACCGGCGGCTACATCACCTATCAGCGCGCCATCGAAATGCCCGCCGCCGAAATGCCCGAAGATCACCGGCCCGAAAGCGATTCCGACTACGAAGATGTACAAAAGGAGACTGTCATGAAGCTGGTCAAAACCATTAACGCCTGCGGACAGCAGTGCCCCGGCCCCATCCTTCAGCTCAAAACCGCGTTGGATGAAATCGAAGTCGGCGAAGCGGTCTGCATCAGCGCCACCGACCCCGGGTTTGTTGCCGATGTACCCGCCTGGTGCAATACCACCGGCCACGAACTCGCCTCGCTCGAGCCCGGCGACGGCGGCGCCTACCGCGCCACCGTTGTGAAACGTGCGTCCGCCGCAGGCGGCAGCGTTCCGGTGTCCGGGGAAAAAGCCATGACCAATGTTGTCTTCAGCAACGACTTCGACAAAGCCATGGCCGCCTTCATCATCGCCAACGGCGCCGTCTCGGCAGGCTATGAAGTGACTCTGTTTTTCACGTTCTGGGGGCTGAACGTTCTGCGTAAATCCGGCCCGGTGACCGTCAAGAAAAACCTCATTGAAAAAATGTTCGGCTGGATGATGCCGAAGGGCCCGAATCAACTGAAGCTGTCGCAGATGAATATGGGCGGTATGGGTCTGGGCATGATCAAAGGCATTATGAAACAGAAAAATGTGATGAAGCTCGACGATCTGATTGCTCAGGCCCGCGACAGCGGCGTACGGATGGTGGCCTGCACCATGACCATGGATCTCATGGGGATTAAAAAAGAGGAGCTCATCGACGGCATCGAAGAGGGCGGTGTCGCCATGTATGTCGATCATCTCAGCCGCTCAAACGCCAATCTGTTTATTTCCTGAACAATCGGCCTTAACTGATGCCTGAAGCAGGGGCGGCGATCCACGTTTCAGTCCAAATATGACAAACGGCGTTCCGAGCAGAACGAAAACTCCGGCCGCACCCAGCGAAATCAGTACATTTAAGATTAAGTTGGGCGAGACGGGGCGCAGGGCGGGAGTGGCAGGTTCGATAATTGAAATCGAGTAGCGTTGAGCCTGAGTCGTATCATTTTCAGCGGTAATCTGATAGAGACGGGCCAGTGTGTTGGCGATGCGGGCGGCTTCTCTCGGATCTTGTCGTTTCACGCTGATCGTAATGAGATCAATGCTGTCACGATAGCGATAAACGGTCACGGAGGATTCCAGAATTTTGCAGGCGGCTTCTTTCGAAATACGTTCGCCTTTATGTCCCCACGTGTCCAGAAGGTTTAGCCGACTGGCTGTTTCGTACAGGATGGGTTTGCCGGTGATCTTTTCCGAGTAGGTCTGCGTTAGGCTTTCCAGGGTGGCCTTGTCATACGTTTTATATGCCTCGTCCGAAAAGACGGTCTGAACTAATGTGTGGCTGGCATAGATTTTTGGAAGAGTAAACGTGTAGGCGGTTCCGCCGATGATAGTCAGCGGGGCTACCGCCAAAAGGACCGCGCCAATAAAGACCAACACTGGCTTTCTCTTTGGCCGTTCCGTGACGGACGGTGTTTCCGCGGGAAGATCATCTTCTTGTTGTACGGGCCATTTGGAGAAGGCCAAATAAAACAAAAAAATTATATTTGCCAGCGGAACTATGGACAAAAAAGAGAGGGCAGGATGATGCCCCGTTCGTTTACAGAGAAACCAAAAGGGTAGGACCGTCACAAAAAGCCCGAGAACCAGATTTAAAATTATTTTACCCAACATTTCTAATAGTTCTGCGCTCATCATCTCCTCCCAAAGTTGAGCTTCTGAGCGTAAAGAAACCCAAAGAATCTGTCGAGGGTTTTGGTGTTTTCCCTGCTCCTGGAAAAAATGCAGACGCGACGTCTTCATCGCGTCTACGGTAAGAAATCCGTGTTGATCCTGTTATCCTGTCAAAAACTTCAGGGTCTAATCTGGCCGGTGCCTTCGATAACGAACTTGTACGTCGTGAGTTCTTCAAGACCCATGGGGCCGCGGGCGTGCAGCTTGTCGGTGCTGATGCCGATTTCCGCGCCCA
>CAZITJ010000103.1:0-7640 GCA_964542135.1 uncultured Verrucomicrobiota bacterium | reverse complement strand
GATATGGGCCAGCGAAATACTGATCGCGTCAAAGCCGGACCGCGCCGCGATATCCGCAACGCTGTGCTCGGGCTCCCCGGGCTTGAAAATGTCATCGCCCCATTTCCAGTATAGTATATGCGGATATATCATCGGTCGTATTCCTTTTTACGTATGCTTTCCCGGCAGGGTCTATTTTACCTGTACGTCGATTTTATAAAATGCGGATCCGTCTGCATTGTGCGTTTCATCGGTATAGGCGCTGCCGTTCAGGTTGGTTTCCAGAAGCTGGAATCCGTCCAGCAGATTGGAACTCCAGTAGATGGTGTAAACCCGGCCCGAGGCCCCCGGCCACAGGAGCCGGTTGCCGGTATGAATCAGCCTGAATTCAGCCTGCGGATCGGTCGGATCGAGCCCGGCAATATACATGTCGCGGACGGTCCGCGCGGGGTTCGCGGATGGACTGTCCGGATCAATCGAGGTCGGCCCGCTGTAATAAAGGTTCTCCCAGCCGTTGGGCAGACCGTCGCCGTCAATGTCCCCGTTCTCAAAGAATGCGGCCGCCACATTCGACCAGTCTGAGGTGCCCTCCGTGTTCTCAGCGCGCACACGGTACTCATAAAGGGTATCCGTATCGAGCGCCTGATCCAGAAAAGTCTCTGTACTCTCGGGCAGAACGGACCGGTCGGAGAACGCCCCGCCGCCTGCGGCCCGCTGCAGCCGCAGCCGGTCCTCATTGTAGGCGCGGTCATCCCAGATCAGCCGGACGGAGCTGACTCCTTCCGCAACCGCAGTCAGATCCTCCGGTGTGTTGGGAACGGCCAGATAAATGTTGACCGGTACGGAGGTGCTCGCAGTGCCTCCGAGATGATCGCTCACGGTGAGGGTGACATCATAGCGCCCGACATTCCGATACACATAGCGGGCGTTGGTGGCGGAGGCACCGGATTGAATGGACCCCGCGTATCCGTCGCCGAAATCCCAGTGATAATTGGTAATGATGCCGTCTGCATCCATTCCGGACCCTGCGACCTCAACAGCCAGATCGGGAACCCCGGAGGTCGGTGCAATCCAGTCGATGGAGGCCTCGGGCAGAACATTGGTCGAGGGAATCGTGACCTCTGCGTCCACCCAGTCGGACCGGCCGTTTAGATTGGTGGCGGCCAGGCGGTAGCGATAGGAGCGGTCATCGGTTAAGCCGCTATGAACATAGGCCTCGCTGCCTGCCGGCAAAGCAGCAAGAGGCTGATAGGACTCAACGCGGCGAAAGAGAAACGCGTCCGCAGCTACCCAGTCGCGGTTGCCGTACGGATAAATGCGTACATAACTGCCGCGTTCAAGGAAGTAGCTTCCAATGGAGTTCCACTGCCCGGCCCGGCTGTTCTGATCCACGTAGCGGACGGTTTCACCGTACCGGTGATAGATTTCCGTGCGTACAGCGGTGGACAGACGGGAATCTGACGGGTGCCATTCAAAGATCTCATACCAGCCCTCTTCCGGAAGTTCCGGGGTATACCGGGCGCCGGCGGGTGCAACCCCGTTGGCGGGATCATACCCTTTGCGGACTTCATAACCGCCGCCGTAGGCATCCGCATCGGCCTCGGAAACCCACGGATAGGAGGATGCGTGCGTAAAGTCGACTGCAGCGTCGGCATTGTCAATGATGAGTTCCACACGATTGGTCACCACCTGGCGCTCAAGAACATAACCGGTTTCATTGGTCGCCGCATCGATCCAGCTCAGCGAGTTGGCGGACGGGTGCAGGTTGACCGCCGCAAAGTCTTCCGGCGGCGCCGGGCGCGGAGCTTCAGCTAAAATGCCAATGTGCGCGACGGAGGACTGTCCCGTATCATCAAAGACTGTGAGCTGGACGGCATGACGACCCGCGTCAAAGGTGTGGTCAGGTGACGTCAGCGACGCCCCGCTGGAAACTGATCCGCCCCCGAACGACCAGTGGTAGTTCGTAATGGATCCGTCATCGGTCGCTGTCCCCGTGAACTGGACGGTCAGCGGTGCCGGCCCCGTTGTCTGATCGGCGGTTACCGATACCCGCGGTGTGCTGTTCGACGTCCACTCGTAGGCGCCGATGTCCACAGCCGATCCGGTCAACCGCGGGTTGCCGGCCAAATCCCACTGGTCGGACTTCGGGTTGTACAGACTCTCGGGATCCCATTCTTTCAAATGAAAGACGCTGAGCGGAGCATACACGCCGCCCCACTGAACCATATGGATCACCGCCTGAGTGGAATCGAACTCAAGGCCGGACAGCTCCTTGTAACGATACTCGGGTGAACTGGCTCCTGCCGCCAGCACATCGGTCTGGTAGGGCCCGACCTGAAAACGCGAGCTGGCGATGGAGGTCGCATGCGAGGCATAAAAACCGAAGTCATACTGCGTGTTGGTCTTCAGGCCGCTGAGGCGAAGCATATCCTGTCCGCTGTAGTCGTTCAGTGTCATGGCATCGCGCTCTGCAGAGGGCGGGTACGGCCAGTCGGTATCGTTGGTCAGCCCGGCAGCGGCACTGCCGTCAAACGCGTTCAGCAGCTCCAGAGAAATTCCGGAATTCCCGCCTTCGCTGTTGATCAGGTCGGCAACCTTAAGTCCGGCTCCGGGGGTTGTAACATGGTTCCAGTTTCCGGTTGTAGTGTAAGACGAAGATCCAAAATCAACGCGAATATCATTCAGAAGATTCGTGAACCCAACGGTATCCCGCCCGGCATCCCGGCAGGGAGAGCCGGCCTGCAGCCGGTAATCGCCGAGCGAGCTGTTGATAAACAGCGGGTCAGCGGTGACTTCGTTTTCCACCTGCCCGGGATCCAGATCGTCGATCACCGATGGCGTCCAGCAGCAGTTTCGAATCAACGCCCGCTTATCCGGCTTCGGACTGGACGAATTGTTACTGGGATGTTCAAACGCTACATTGCGACCGCTGCTGTTGCCGTAGCTGATCACATTGAAGCATTCGCTTACGTTGTCGATCAAATACCCGTCAAAGGTGAGTCCGCCGCCGTCCCAGTCACCAATGGTGTTGTCGGCGATGGTGGTGTTGTAGATATGCCCGCCGGTATTGAGTTTGACGGCCGAGCCGGCGCAGTCATTGTCCGCCACCAGCGATCCGTACAGAATTCCGTCCCCGCTGATTCCCACAATCGACTCGGTGGCGGAGCGGTTGTGCCGGAAAACGCAGTTGCTGATCAGCCCGTCGACCGCAAATGCACCCGCACCGGAAAAGGACTTGTTGGAGACCACCAGCGAGTCGGCGAATGTTGCTCCCGACACATAGACCACACCGCCGAACAAAAAGCGTTCGTTGTTGCGGATAATCATATGACGCGCCACAGTCCCGGTCGCCGGATCGCCGAGCTTCAGCCCGGACAGATCCAGCGCGGGCGGCTGTCCGGCGCAGTTCTGAATGGTAAAGCCTTCGATCAGACAGTTCGTTCCATGAATGCCGATGCCGGCATGCAGGCGCTGCCCGTCGAGCAGCGTGACCTCGGGCCCGTTGACGCTGCGGATTTCAACGTTCGACGTATAGATGCGCACACGCCGCCCCGGGCGGTAAAGTCCGTTGGTCACCAGCAGGGTATGGCCGGGCTCAAGGGCCTCGATCGCATCCAGCAGATTGGTTGCGGCATCTGCCCAGCTCAGATAGGGATAGCGGCTGCGACCCTGCGGTGCCAGGTAGTGAACGGTGGCGTTGCTGTGCGCGCTGTCGATCTGAATCAGATCTGTTTTGACCACCTGCGTGCCGGAGGTTCCGCCCGGTCCAAAATTATTGCTGACCGTGAGCGAAACGGTGAACGTTCCGGCGGTGGTGTACAGATGCTGAGGATGCTGTTCACTTGCGGTATATCCGTCACCGAAATCCCAGTGCCAGGACTGCGCACCGTTCTGCGACAGGTCGGTGAAATCGATGCGGACCGGGGCGGTCAGCGAACCGGTGGGCTGATGGGTGAAATCCGCCGTCAGGTTGGAGTAGACGGTAATAAAATCCTCCTGCCGGGCGGTATAGGATTCGCCGACCGCATTGGTCAGCGTCAGGGTCACATCGAAGCGCCCGGGCGCGGTGTACTCGAAGGTCGGGTCGGACAAATCCACGCCCGAGGCATCGATCAGGCCGTCGCCGTCAAAATCCCAGCGGTAGGTCACCGGGGCGTCGTCAGCCGCATAATGGAACCCCCGGAAACGGGCGGTATAGGCATTGACTCCTTCGCGAACAGGTGAGCTGAACCCGCCGGCGAGCCGACCGGGAAGAACCCGGTAGTTATAGCTGTTGCGGCTGTCGTAATTCATCTGCGGCCAGTGCTGTTGATTCGGATCAAAGGGCTGACCGGTTCCGACCACAAACAGCTCGGAGCCGATGGATGCAATTATATACTGGTTCGTGCCGAACTCATCGCCCGCAGAGGCCTCCAGTGCCAGCCGATACTGCGGCGTCGAACCGCCGTCTTTGCCCTCCAGGCTGATCGGAAAGCCCGGAACCATCAATCCGGACATCATCTCGCGGGCAAACACACGAAAAGAATAAGGCCGATCCGGATTCCCGCTATCCACCTGATAGGCTCCGCCATAAACCATTTCGGGTTCGTTATCGCCGTCCACATCGCCGATCACCGGCCGGAAGCCGCCCGAATAAGAACCCTGCGGCGGCAGATTGGTATCGGTCAGCGGATAGTTTGCAAGCAGCTGCCCCTGATGGTCGAAGCCGAGAATCTGCTGAAAGTCGCTGCGGTAGATAAACAGCTCCAGATTGCCGTCGCCGTCGATATCGGCCACTTCCGGAACATCATAGGATGTCGTATTGTTGACCAACACCGGAAATCCATCCAGAACGCGACCGTTCTGTTTTATCACGGTGAGATAGCCGGTCTCATCATAGGCCGCCGCCAGCACCACCTCTTTGTCGCCGTCAAAATCAACATCCGCAAGCACCGGTGCATACAGAATCCCGCCGTAAAGAATATTGGTGCCGCCGCTCAGCTCTGTTTCATAGCGAAACCCGGCCTGCTGATCACGCACCGTCACCCAGACTTTATCGACATCGTCCACCGTTCCGAACTCCACCGTAACCAGATCATTGCTCCCGTCCCGATCCACATCCCCCAGAGCGGACAGACTGGCCGTGCGGTTGGACACCGACCGCGCATACCCGAGCTCCTGACCGAACTCATCGATCATTCCGTAGCGACCCCGACCGCTGTGGGTGGCGGAACAGACGATGTCCAGATCCCCGTCCCCGTCCCCGTCCATCAGACCCGGCGGATTCACACTGTTCCATGCGGACCCGCTCAGATGATAATCCGCCCCTTTCAGATCCAGCGGCCAGATGTTGGTGTTGATGGAGCCGTCATGCTCGTAGACAAAGAGTTTGGTTTCAGCAACGAACACCCAATTCATTCGCTCCGCTGTGATTGCGATTTCCGGCAATTCATCCCCGTCAATATCCCCCACAGCCGGCGTACCGCGAATCGACCAGTTTTGACCGAGGTCGGTGAACCATTTCAGGTTGCCCTGCCAGTCGAAGACAGACAGGACGGATCCGTACACTCCCACAACCTCGGTGACGCCGTCCTCGTCCAGGTCGGACGTTGTAAACTCGCGAATCTGTCCATTGTACACACGAAAATGATTGGTGCGGGCCTCCAGCAGGTTTCCGTCGTTGTATAAAGCCACCCGGAAGCGTTTGACAGAATCCCATTCCGCATTAGTCGTGCAACCCACAACAAAGGTCTCGACCGGAATTCGGGTCACCGCGCCGGGGCCGAGCGCCCCCACACTGTAGTTTGCCGTATTCAGGGTGGACTCCGGATCAAGCGCCGTTACCTCTACCTCCAGCTGGTCAAGCGAATGCGTCCAGGTCCCCACCTCCACGATCAGATTGGTGGATTCACCCGGCGCCAGAAACGAACGGCCGAACCCGAGGTGCAGATTGACATAGGACCGGAGGAAGGCATTGGTTTCATCATAAGCCAGCATCCGGTCCACATTGATCCGACCCGCTCCCATCCAGCCCGATGCCATATCCGCATTGTTGCTGAGGCTGTAGATCTCTGTATCGCAGGTGTCCTCCAGAACCTGTTCGTATACCCATGGATCGTAGCCCGGCTGTGCACTCATCAGCAGCCCCATCGCCCCGGCGGCCGCCGGGGCGGCCATACTGGTTCCGCTGATGATCAGAAAGTCGTCATCAAATTTTCCGTAGGGCGGATTGGGGACTTCGCCGGTCAGCAGAGACAGAATATGATGGCCGGGTGCCATCACATCCACCCACGGCCCGTAGTTGCTGAAGGGGGCCCGGGCATCCCGCGCATCCGTGGCTCCCACCGAAACGGCGCCCCGGTAGGACGCCGGGTACATGGCCAGATACGATCCGTTGTTGCCGGCGGCGCAAATCACCGACGCACCCTGTTCATTGGCATAGGTGATGGCATCCTGCAGCGCCTGCGAATAACCGCCGCCGCCCCAGCTGTTATTGATGACCCGGGCTCCGTGATCCGCCGCATAGCGGATCGCCGGAATCCCATCAGAGGTGCTGCCGCGCCCCTGCTGATCAAAAATCTTGATCGGCATAATTTTCGCCGTCGGACAGATCCCCGCGATTCCGTATCCATTGTCCGTTTCAGCCGCAATGGTTCCGGCCACATGGGTTCCATGCAGATGATCGTCCATGGGATCCGAATCCGTGTTCACCAGATCAATGCCGCGCCAGTCATCAATATAGCCGTTGGCGTCATCATCCACGCCGTTGGTCGCCAGAGCGCCGGCCTCGCCGGAATTGAACCACAAACGATTGGTAAGATCTGCATGCCGGTAATCCACACCGGTATCAATCACCGCAATCAGGATCTCATTGGTCGGCAGCGCTCCGCGCTCCCGTGCATCCAGCCAGTCCATGTCGGCATCCGGCACCCCGCTTTCCAGCGTTCCCGAGGACGTCGTATACAGCTGGCCGGTGTTATGCAGACTCCACTGTTCCGCTGAAAAATGCTCGTCGCCCGGCGGCGCAAAAATCTCCACCGGAAAGTCCGGCTCCGCATAAAGGACTTCGGCGGAACGATTCAGCGCCTGGAGCACCGTGCCCAGATCCGCTCCGTCCTGAAGCTCCGCCACATACATATTGTTCAGGTTACGCGCTGCGTCAGATTGCGATGCCTCCGCTGTCGTCGCAAGCGGCGCTTTTTTTGATGACAGCGGCCGTTCCGGAATCAGTTTCTTCATGGGCCCCAGCCCCGCAAAACCATCGGACTCGGACTGTACGCTTTTGGCTTCACCGGAGCGTTCATTCAGAACCAGAATAACCGACCGGATTGACTCCGCCGGAGCCGGTTCGCTTCCACTCGCCGTGGCACTCAGAAAAAGAATGACTGCAAAAGCCGGCAGCGCAATTCCATGCGCTGCCGGCTTGAACCCGGATTTGTTCACGTTACAACCCCTTTTTTATCCCCTGTAAAGTTATTCGCTTTCTTCCACTTCAATCCGATAGTAGCCGGTCCGGTGCAGCACACCGGTCCACGCGTTGGCCGGCGGCGTGGCCACAAGATTCGAATCCAGCAGCGTAAAGGCATCGCTGAGCAGATTACTGCTCCAGTACACCGAATAGACGCGTCCGTCCGCACTGTTCCAGGTCAGCACCGGAGAGCCCTCGCCGGCCTGCGTCATCG
>CAZITJ010000102.1:0-7721 GCA_964542135.1 uncultured Verrucomicrobiota bacterium | reverse complement strand
TGAAAACCGATAAAACACGCTGTATAGACAGGGGTTTGCGTTTGTCCCGCCGCGCTTTTGTTCTGTTTTTCCATTGACCCGTCAGACAGGACATAGACAATACGCGCTTTCTTTTGAGCGGGGACAGACGATGAATCTCAAAAAGATTCTCACACGCGATGCGATGCTGCCGGAGCTGGCGGCGGATACCAAGCGCGGCGTTATCGAGGAGATGATCGGCTTTCTGGCGGATGCCGGACAGCTTCCCGATCGCAAGGCGGCCCTGCAGGCGGTGCTCGAGCGCGAAGATAAAATGTCCACCGGCATGCAAAACGGGATCGCCATTCCGCATGGTAAAACCGACACCGTCGCCGGGCTGGTCGTGGCCGTGGCCCGCAGCCGGCATGACATCGATTTTGAATCGATGGACGGCCATCCCGCCCGCCTGTTTATCATGACCGTTTCGCCCGTCAACCGCACGGGGCCGCACATTCAGTTTCTGGCTGAAATCAGTAAAATTCTTACCGATGCGGATCTGCGCGAAAAACTGCTGGCCGCCGAAACGGCCGATGAGATGCTGTCCGTGCTGACAAAGGTGTAACGATCCGCATGACTGCCGCCACCAACGCTGTTGCAGAAGCCGTTCGCCGGGCGGGAACGACCGCTGTGGAAGGACACAGCATCACGCATATGATGATGCTTCTGGTTATCCAGCTCGCGGTGATCATCATCGTCGCCAAGATCGGCGGCTATGCAGTGCGGCGCTGGCTGAACATGCCGCCGGTTCTCGGCGAACTGGGCGCGGGGATGCTGATCGGTCCTTATGCGCTGGGCGGCGTGATCAACCTTCCCGACTTCGGGCCTCTTTTTGTTGAGCATGCCGGATTTGCCGCGTCGGCCGAACTCTACGGAATTGCCACGCTTGCCTCCATCATTCTTCTGTTTCTGGCCGGCCTGGAAACAGACATCACCGCCTTCCTGCGCTACTCGGTGGTCGGGTCCGTCGTCGGGCTGGGCGGTCTGCTCAGCGCCTTTCTGCTCGGCGATCTGCTGGCCGTCTGGTGGCCCGGGAACGGAATTGATTCGTTCATGGATCCGGCGGCGCTTTTTCTCGGCGTGATTTCCGTGGCCACGTCGGTGGGCATCACGGCTCGCATTCTGGCAGAAAAACAGAAAATGTCTTCGCCCGAAGGGGTCACCATTCTGGCCGGCGCGGTTTTCGATGATGTGTTCGGCATCATCACCCTGGCCGTCGTGATGGGAATGGCCAAGGTGCATATGGGAGAAGGCATCGCCTGGGGTCCGATCTGCGTGATTGCGCTCAAGGCGATCGGCTTTTTTGTGGTGGTCACCGCGCTGGGTCTGATTTTTGCCCGGCGGATCACGGCGCTGATCAAACGCTTTAAATCAAAAGAAATCATTGTGGCGATCTGTTTCGGTCTGGCGATGCTGCTGGCGGGGCTGGCCGAAATGGCCGGGTTGGCGATGATCATCGGGGCCTACATTATGGGGCTGGCGCTTTCGCGCACCGATCTCGCGCATGAAATCGAAGAAAATCTGGAGGGCATCTACAACATTCTGGTGCCGATTTTCTTCTGTGTCATGGGAATGATGGTCGATTTTTCCGCCATGAAACCGGTACTTGTCTTTGGATCGGTTTATTCGCTGGTGGCGGTGGTGGCCAAAGTGGCCGGCTGCGGGCTGCCCGCCTGGGCCATGCGCTTTAATGTGCGCGGCGCGCTGCGCATCGGGCTGGGAATGCTTCCGCGCGGCGAAGTCGCGCTGATCGTTGCAGGCATCGGGCTGGCCGCGGGCATCATCGATCAGGGCATCTTCGGTGTGGCCATTATGATGACGGTTGTCACCACAGTGCTCGCTCCGCCGCTGCTGGTTCAATCCTTTAACGGGCGGCGCGGCCTGCGCAAAGAAATGGCGGCGGGATTTGAAAACATTCAGACCCTCCGGCTCGATTTCCCTTCGGCGGACATCACCGAATTTCTGCTCAACCGCTTCATCCGGGCGCTGCGCGACGAGGAATTTTTTGTCCATCGTCTGCACCACGGGGTTCCGACCTATCAGGTGCGCAAAGACGACATCGTCTTTGTTCTGGTGGAAGAAGGGCGTTCCCTGCAGATCAATGTTCCCGCCGAGCATCAGCACATCGCCCGGCTCATGCTCGTCGAGGAACTTCTTTCGCTGTCCGATCTGCTCGACGCCACCAAAAAAATGGATGACCTGCAGACGATGGGGTCCGGCCTGCTCGCCGGCATGTTTTAGTCCTGCCTATTATTCGTCGGCCGGCTGCTCCGAAGGAGTCGGCTGCGCCGGGGCGGGCGTCGACGATGCGTTGGCCATCCGGCTGGTGTTTTCGGCAATGCGGAACACGACAATAATGAGTTCCAGCCAGACGCGCGACAGCACCACCATCACCAGAAAAAGAATCGGACACAGGATCAGCCCCAGCAGACCGCTGGCGACGCCGCCCGCGAAACTCGAGAGAAGAAGCACAAGCGCCTGAATGCCTGAACCGATAATGGCCAGAACAAACAGGATTTTGATAATGCGCGTCGTCACAAACGTGTCGAACGAAAAATCAAACACATTGGATATGAAACTTCTGGCTTCCATGGGGTGTCCTTTCTGTTGTCGTTTTTTTAAGCAGACGAGCCTGCCTCGCGGAGCCAAGCATAGCGGTTGAGATCGAAATCGCAGTCTTTTTCTATAATAAAGTTGCGTTTCTTGTGGCGATCCGGCCGGCACTTCACGTAATTTGTCGGGTCATGAACCTCATCCAGAAAGTCCATGCGGTTCTGGAGCGCGAAGGGCGGCTTGCCGGCAGCACGAAGATAATTGCCGGCGTGTCCGGCGGAGGGGACTCCGTCGCGCTGCTGCATATCCTGCAAAGGCTGGGATACGACGTGTGCGCCGCGCACCTCAACCACTCGATTCGCGGCGCGGAGGCCGATGCCGACGAAGCGTTCGTTAAAACCCTTTGCGAAAAACTCGATATGGAGTGCATCACCGCCAAAACCGATGTGCCCGCGCGGGCCAAAGAAAAAGGGATCTCTCTTGAAATGGCCGCCCGCGAAGCGCGGCACGCCTTTTTCCAATCGCTGAGTTCTGATCTCTGTGCTCGGACCTCTGTCCTCTGTCTCGCCCACCACGCCGATGACCAGATCGAGACCTTCTTCCTGCGCGCGGCGCGCGGAACCGGGTTGACAGGACTGGGCGGAATGCGGTTTTTCCAGACAGTGGAAAAGGTGCAGATTTGCCGTCCAATGCTTGGAATTCGTAAGGCCGAGATTATCCAATGGTTGGAAACAGAAGGGCTGATGTGGCGCGAGGACGCCAGCAACACCGACGAAACGATCCCGCGCAATCGGGTGCGCCATCAGATTCTTCCAATCCTTGGAAAAATCAACGACCGCGCCGCGGAGAACATTCTGCGTACAATGGCGATTCTGCGCGATGAAGACCTGAGGGGTCCCGGGGAGAGGGCGGAGAAACGCCGGGAAGCCCGCGATCAGCTGATTAAACTGGGCGTGAGCCCCAGCTTCGATGCCGTTGAACGCCTGATTGAATTTTCCAAACGCACCGATGGAACCAGGTATCTCGATCTGGAAGGCGTTCGGCTGGTGAATGAATACGGGACCATAGGGCGCACGGTTCCCGGCGAGCCGCGGACGGCCGCTACAGCCGTTCCTGCCGTTCGCATCGAAAAGGGCGCCGGGATCCTGCGCGGAAAGTGGGCGGCGTCCGTTTCCGCCGCCAAAGTTGCCGGGCGTGAACTGACGGTGCGTACCCCGCAGCCCGGCGACCGCATGAATCCGTTCGGCATGGAGGGCTCAAAAAAGCTGCAGGATATTTTTACCGATCTGAAAATTCCGAAAAGGCAGCGCGCAACCTGGCCGGTGGTGGAGTGCGGCGGCGAGATCGTCTGGCTGCCGGGCTATCGCATCGCCCGCGGCTGGGCGCTTTCTTCGGAGGCCGAGCCGGCTCTGCTGCTGCGAGCGGAGGCCTGAAGTCGGTTTCCGAAGACCGGGGCCACAGGGGGGCGGCGCCCGGCCTCCGAAAACCGGGGGGTTGCTGCCGGTCTATTCCTGATAGGCGGCGATATAGAGTTCTTTGAGCTCGCTGATCAGCGGATAGCGCGGATTGGCGCCCGTGCACTGATCGTCGAAGGCATCCTCGGCCAGCTTGTCGAGGTCGGCATAGAACGTTTTTTCGTCGACGCCGGCCGCCCGGATGCTTTTCGGAATGTTGAGCTGCGTTTTCAATCGGTCGATTGCCTGGATCAGCCGCTCGACCTTTTCCTCGTCGCTGCGTCCGCCGAGGCCAAGGGTTTCGACAACCCGGGCATACCGTTCTTTGGCGGACGGCCAGCTGTACTGCGAGAAGGCGGCCTGCTTGATCGGGTTGTCCGTCGCGTTGAAACGGATCACTTCATTGATCATCAGCGCATTGGCCATTCCATGCGGCAGTTGATATTTTGCACCCAGCTTGTGCGCCAGGCTGTGGCAGATCCCGAGAAAGGCGTTGGCGAAACTCATGCCGGCCAGGGTGGCGGCGTAGTGAACCTTTTCGCGCGCCTTGCGGTCGCCGGTTTCGTAGGACTCCGGCAGATACTTGAAGAGCAGACGAAGCGCTTCAAGGGCCTGCGGGTTGGTGAATTCCGTGCTGATGACGCTGACAATGGCTTCGAGCGCATGGGTGACCGCATCGATTCCGCCGAAGGCGGTCAGCGATTTCGGCATGTCCATAACCAGTTCCGGGTCGCACACCGCCATGTCCGGTGTCAGTGCGTAATCGGCAATCGGATATTTCGCCCCGGTTTTGTCGTCGGTGACCACCGCGAAGGGGGTCACCTCCGATCCGGTTCCGCTGGTGGTCGGAATGCAGACCATTTTGGCCTTCCTGCCCAGTTCCGGGAAGGTGCAGATGCGTTTCCTGATGTCCATGAAACGCATGGCCAGATCCTCGAATTTTGTTTCCGGGCTCTCGTACATCAGCCACATGATTTTTGCGGCGTCCATGGGCGATCCGCCGCCGAAGGCGATGATCACGTCCGGCGCGTAGCCGTTCATCATTTTCAGACCGGCTTTCACGGTGCTCAGGTCCGGATCCGGTTTCACGTCTGCAAAGATCTGAAAGTCCACGTTGACGGCGGCGAGCGCGTCGGTCACTTTGGTCACGAGGCCGAGATCGAGCAGCGGTTTGTCGGTGACGATCAGGGCGCGTCTGCAGTCGCTGATATCTTTCAGGGCGATCGGCAGGCAGCCGTATTTGAAGTAAATATTTTTCGGCACGTTGAACCACAGCATATTTTCGCGGCGCTCCGCGACGGTCTTGACGTTCATCAGATGTTTGACTCCCACGTTTTCGCTGACAGAGTTTCCGCCCCAGCTTCCGCAGCCGAGTGTCAGCGAGGGTTCGAGTTTAAAGTTGTACAGATCGCCGATGGCGCCCTGCGAGCTGGGGGTGTTCACCAGGATGCGTCCGGTTTTCATCATGGCACCGAAGGCCTGAATTCGGTCCGCGTTCAGCGGATCGGTATAGAGCACCGAGGAGTGTCCGATTCCGCCGGCGGCAACCAGGGCATCCGCTTTTGTGAGCGCTTCTTCAAAGTCGGCCGCTTTGTATAACCCGAGAACGGGGCTGAGCTTTTCAAAACTGAACGCTTCTTCCGGTCCAATCCTGTTTGCTTCACCGATCAGTACCTTGGTGGCAGGGTCCACCTGAATGCCTGCCATCTCTGCGATTTTTGCGGCGGGCTGACCGACGATTTTCGCATTGAGACGGCCGTCCGTCAGAAGGGTCGCGCCCACTTTTTTCTTCTGCGCGGCCGTCAGAAGGGTCGCGCCGCGTTTTTTAAACTCTTCCTTCACCTCTTTGTAGACCGCATCGACCACCACGACACTCTGCTCCGATGCGCAGATCACACCGTGATCGAAGGTTTTCGAAAGCAGAATGCTGTTGACGGCTGTTTTGATGCAGGCGGTTTCGTCGATAATGGCCGGGGTGTTCCCGGCGCCGACACCCAGCGCGGGTTTTCCGCTGCTGTAGGCGGCTTTCACCATGCCCGGCCCGCCGGTTGCCAGAATCAGGGCGATGTCATCGTGGCTCATCAGTGCGTTGCTCAGCGCAACCGACGGCTGTTCGATGCAGGCGATCAGGCCTTTCGGCGCCCCCGCTTCTTCAGCGGCCCTGCAGACAATTTGCGCGGCTTTGGCCGTGCAGGCTTTGGCGCGCGGATGCGGAGAAAAAATGATCCCATTGCGGGTTTTCAGCGCAATCAGAGCTTTAAAAATCGCGGTGGATGTCGGATTGGTGGTTGGAACGACCCCGGCAATGATCCCGATCGGCTCGGCGATCTTGGTGATCCCGAAGCTCTCGTCGTGTTCCAGAACCCCGCAGGTCCGGGTGTCTTTATGTTTGTTGTAGATGTATTCGGACGCAAAGTGGTTTTTTGTCACTTTGTCTTCCACCACCCCCATGCCGGTTTCCGCGACGGCATCCCTTGCCAGTTCAATACGGGCCGCATTTGCCGCAATGGCTGCATTGTGAAAAATCCGGTCCACCGCCTGCTGCGAAAACGCTGCATACCGCTGCTGTGCCGTTTTAACGGCCTGTATGATGTGCTCAAGCTGTTTTGTATCCCGGTCGGTCATGGCCTGTTCTCCGTTTCTGGGGTTATCGATGTTTTTGAAACGATTTAAATGTATCGATATAAACACATCGTACTCAAGCGAAAAATTCGGTTTTTTTTCGGGCCGGTCCGGCCGGCGTGCGTCCGCTGGAATCCGAAGAGGTTCGCAGGCACCGATCCCCGTGCGCATCAAAAGAATCAGGGCCTGCCGGGGGGTCGCCGCGCCCCCTCCGGCGGATCGGATGATACAATTCGTCGGGAGGGGCGGCATGGGAGGCCGTCGTGTCAGCGGCGGTTGAAGAGACCGTTACGCATTCCCTGTTTCGGCCCGGTGACCGAGAAGCAGACGATGCGAAAGAACCGCCAGGCTCGACGCGAGATCCTCGCGCTGAATGAAGACATGCCCCGGGACGCTGAGTTTGGCCGGCGTGAAATTCCAGATGCCGCGAATGCCGCCGGCGATCATCGTGTCGGCGATCTCCTGGGCCACCGATGCAGTGGCGGTGATGATTCCGATCTGCACATGCATACGTTTGGCCAGCGACGGAAGCTTTTTGATGTCCAGAACCGTTTTGCGGTGGATTTTTTTACCGATCAGTTTGGGATCGGCGTCAAACGCAGCGACAATGCGAAGTCCGTGCTGCTCAAACCCCTGATAGCCGAGCAGGGCGGTTCCGAGGTTGCCGACCCCGACGAGAAATGCGTCGGACGTATTGGACCAGCCGAGAAATTCTTCGATGGATACAATAATTTCATCCATTTTAAAACCGAGACGCGGCCGGCCGACCGCGCCCGTGATCGCCAGATCTTTACGCACAACAATGGGATCAATTCCCAGTTCGCGGGCGACGACAGCGCCGGAGGCGTATTCCTCGCCGTTTTCCTGCATCTTTCGGAGAAGACGAAGATAAAGAGGCAGGCGCTTCAGGGTTGGAACCCCTGCGGTTTTGTTCTCGAGTTGACTCACCTCTGACTCCCTGCAAATGAGCGGGGACTGTATCGTGTGCAGGCGGCACCGTCAATCCGTATAGCGATCAGGCCGCCTTCGCGGGTTCGTGCGCTCTGCAGGCACACGGATGCAGCTGCCGGCGGATTT
>CAZITJ010000101.1:6393-7729 GCA_964542135.1 uncultured Verrucomicrobiota bacterium | reverse complement strand
TTTTGGGTTCGTGTTTTGGATGGAATTTAATGATTTTGCTTTGACAAATTTACGTCTTTTTTGAATCATGCCCTGTCTTTTCGCTAAGGGAGATCTTCAGGGTCTCTCTTTAATTACAGGTTGGTGCATTAACCAAGGAGTACAGGCATGCGTAAGCTCATGGCAGCTCTCACCGTCTTTCTGCTCGTTCTGGGCAGTCAGGCAGAAACCGTTACCGTGGCTCAGGATCACGCCGTCGACAGCGACGTCGTTCTCGAGAGTGCGGTTCGTGAAATCAAATCCGCTCCGCGCGATACGGTCAACGTGATCGGCGACGGCGTCAAATACGTAACCGATGAAGCGGTCACCGCCGCCAAAGGCGTGGCGGCCGCCTTCAAAAGCGACCCGGTCGAGAACGCCGAAAAGGCGGGCATGATCGACGTCGCCGATGCCTGGGACAGTTCCAACGACATCCTGTTCCGCTCCTATCAGGTGACCGATGCGGTCGGCGACGAACTGCTGGCCGGCACCGAAGCCGCGCCCGGCGACGTGGTGGATGTGCGCGGGTTCTTCACCGGCATCGATTTTCCCAAACACACGTCGGTGTATTATCGCCCGGACTTCAACCGCCTCTTCGTGCGCCACACGCTGGCCGATATTCTGGCCATTGAGGACGTGCTGGCCGAACAGCACAGCGCCGTGCGCGAGATGCTCGGTCAGCAGGTGGAAATCGAAACCAAATTTGTGGAAGTCAACCAGAGCACCCTCAACGAGCTCGGGTTCAACTGGAACTTTGACAGCAAATACGGCGGCAACGCCAATATCTTCGAAAACCTGAGTCTGTCAGCCGACTCCGACCTGCTGATTCAGGCCCTGCGTACCGCCGGCGGCATCACCGCCACACCCGCCATCGACGCCTTTCTCGGCAACAAAACCGTTGCTTTTGATTCCGCGCTCAACAACTCCGATACGCTGGAGCTGGTCAAGGACCTCGGTTCGCTGCGCTGGACGCTGGTGATTAACGCGCTTGAACAGTCCGACGACGCCGATGTGCTCTCCGCTCCGCGCATCGTCACCCGCGACGGGTCGCGCGCCAGCATCACCGTCGGCGAAGAGCGCATGGTCGCCAAGGAATTCGAGGTCGGCTCCTCCGAGAGCAGCCTGTTCATCGAAAACGATCTCGATAAGGAAATCATGGGCGTTCATCTCGAAGTCACCCCGGAAATCCGCGGCGACGACCTGCTCGACCTCGAACTCAAACCCAAAGTCATCGATCTCATCGGCTACGAAAACTATAACGTACATCCCGATGCCGACATGCTGTCCTGGTCAGGAGAAGATGCGGCCGGATTGATTC
>CAZITJ010000101.1:0-6293 GCA_964542135.1 uncultured Verrucomicrobiota bacterium | reverse complement strand
AAGCTGCTTCCGTTTGTGGATGCGGATAACGGGGCTATTTCGCTGCCGGCGTTGAACGGCCGCGTGCCGTACTACCGTCTGCGCGAAATGGAGACGCAGGTGACCGTGGCCGACGGCAGTACCGTCGGTATGGGCGGTCTGATCTACGACAAGCTCGAAACCTTCCGCGACAAGGTGCCGGTGCTCGGTTCCATCCCGCTGGTGGGGCGTCTCTTCCGCTCGGAAGGCGAGAAGAGCGTCAAACGCAACCTGATGATCTTTGTGACGGCCACGCAGGTGGATGTCAACGGACGGCGCAACGCCGATCTCGCCCTGAAAAAATAACGCGCACTTTAGTAAGGAGAACTGATGATGAAACACACAATACTGATTCTGATGATGGTTGCGCTGGGCCTCACCGCCGTTGCGCAGAGCGAATCCGAAAGCGTCGACAGCGTGCTGAGCGAACTGCGCGCGACCACCGGCCAGGCCCCGGCGACCCCCGCCGCGCCGGCCGTTGAAGCCCCGGCCGAAGAACCGGCTCCCGAGCCCATGCCCGAGCCGGAGCCCATGCCTGAGCCGGAGCCCATGCCTGAGCCGATGCCGGAGCCCGCGGTTGAAGCGCCGCGCTCACCGAGCGCAGCCACAGCCGAAGAACCGATGCCGGAACCCGCACCGGCCGCCGTGGAAGAAGCGGATACCGACGCACTGCTCGAAGAGAGCCGCGAGCTGTATGTGGGCGGCGAATTCGAACGCGCCCAGGCCGGTTTTGAAGCCGTCGTGAAACGCGACCCCGAAAACGTTCTGGCCCGCATCTATCTGCGCAAGCTGCTCGAGCGCGATCACCGTCGCGCCGAAGTCTCCGGCATGAAGGCCGTTTCAGCCGCGTGGGACACCGGCCTGGTGCTGCGCTCCTACGCCCTCTCGGCCGATGCCGCCGAAGACATGAACCTGCAGGATGCCGACCAGCCCGTGGCCATCGAGGCCAAATTCCCCGAAGTGCCGTTCCCGAAGGGCGCCTCCGCGGTCTATCAGCCGCGCCTCGGTAAAATCTTCGTGCGCAACAGCCGCGAAAACCTCGAAGTGGTCGAGGAAATCCTCGGCGCCATGGACGCCGCCAAACTGTCCTCCGATGTCGATCAGGTCGAGATCGAAGCCAAGTTTGTCGAAGTGGCCGAAGGCACCCTCGAAGCTCTCGGCTTTGAGTGGCGCAATGTGCCCGGTCAGGCCATCGGCCGTTCGCCGCGCGATATTCCCACCGGAATCGAAGACAGTGATGTCAATATTCCCGAAGGCCAGTACCTGTTCGACGACGCCCTGCGCGGCGGGCCGGGCAGTACACAGCCCATGCCGTTTTCGCGCCCCGCCTCGCTGGGCGCCGGTGCGCTGTCCGCCGGTTCGAACTCGGGACAGACCGACTGGACCGCCTTCCGTTTCGAAGACACCTTTAATTCGTCACCGGATACGCTCACGCTCCAGCACCGCGGCAGCACCCCGCTCGATATCATTCTGAGCGCACTCGATCAAAGCACGGGTGCCGACGTGCTCTCCGCTCCGCGCGTGGTCACCAAAAACGGCGAAGAGGCCACCATCCGCGTCGGCCAGCTCCACTACTTCCCCGAAGTGTATGAGCCGGCCGCCTCGGGCGGAAACATCGTACACGTCGAATATGCCGACTGGGAAGAGCGCCTGCTGGGTGTCGAACTCAGTGTGCAGCCGCAGATTGACGGCCAGCAGATCGAAATGAAACTGGAGCCCAAGGTGACCGAGCTGCAGGGATGGCAGACCTATGATGTCGCCCCCGAAGACTCGTCCTACACCTGGTACCAGTATCGCCTCGGTTTTCAGTTTACTCACGACGCCATTCAGGCGCGTCTGCCGATCTTCCGCGTGCGCCAGATCGAAACCGAAGTGACCATTGCCGACGGCGCGACCGTCGGTATGGGCGGGCTGATCAACGAAAAGGTGGAGTCGTATGAGGACAAGGTGCCGCTGCTCGGCAGCCTGCCGCTGGTGGGCCGCCTCTTCCGCAACGAAGGCGAGCGCGCCATCAAACGCAATCTGCTCATGTTCGTCACCGCCAAAAAAGTGGAACCGACCGGGCGCATCAGCACCGCCCGTTCCTTCGAATAAAAATCAATACCTTGATTTTTTATGAAAGGGAGGGGCGGGAGAACCCGACCCCTCCCTTTTTCAGGGGGCGTATCGCAGCACGATTCGATTGAAAATTTTCAGGATGTATGGTTTAATTTCACCTGTAGAGACAGGGTCAAAAACAACCGGGGTTGATTATGAAAAAACTGATTTTTTTACTGATGGCGGCGGTCCTGACCGGATCCATCGCCGTGCAGGCGGGAGAATTTGCATCCTGGAACTTTCAGGCGGTCGTCAGCGGGGATAACAACTCCTGGACCGAAAACTCATATACCAATGCACCGGTCACGTCGAATGTTGTCGCGCAGGGTGTTTTTTCAACAGCAACCAACGGCCACGCCGGCACAGGAAACAATTCACTCAAGATGACCCATATCCACGAAGCCGATCTGGCTGCGGCCATTGCGGATCAGGATTATTTTGAAATTCGGCTCGACGCCTCCGCCGGCACGCTGCTCAGCATTACACAGCTTGTGGTCACGCTGGATGACAACACGGAAGCCAAAGGGGCGCTGCTGGTGGATGCCGATCAGAACGGGTTTGATACCGGCGACGATGTGACCGGTGAACTGGATTTGTCGCTGGGCGGCAACAGCGCGGAAGACGAGGAGTGGCTTTTTGCCTTGTCCACCCCGGCGTCAACCTCTGCGGTGGTGCGTCTGTATCTTTACGGAACGGCGAACCAGTACAAGGGTCAGTTGATCGGCGAAGGCTGGAGCGGGTTCGATACCGATGACGATGTGGTCGTATACGGGACGGCCAGCGCCGCCACCGGCCCGGCCGATTTGGCGTATACCGCCACGCCGCACAGCATCAAACCCGGCGAACCGCAGGATATCGATGTGGTGATCCGCAACGACGGCTTCAACGCCACCAATATTGTCAGCACGCTTTCCTCCGCCAACGGAAACTTCAGCGTTCTGTCCGGCAGCCCGATCACCAATGCCGCGCTGGCGGGCGGCGCCAGCATCACCAACACCTTCTCCGTACAGGCGGTTTCCAATACCGTTGCACAGATTTTTTCCGGAGCCTTCAACCTGAATATCGCCGGCTACGGAAATGACGGCTCGCCGGACACCGCCAACGCGAATGTGGCTGTGACCGTGCTCAATACCGCCTTCGCCGCTATGGACGATACCGGTTTCGCCTCCGATGTGTCCGGGATGGCCACCAACACCCTGACGATCACCAACAGCGCCGCCTTTGATCTGCAGTTTGCTGTCGATACGACACAGCCGTGGCTGAGTACAAGCACAAACGGCGGGACGCTGGCCGCGGGCGGAACCACGATGATTGATGTGGTTGCCGATGCAAATCAGACTCCCGGCCAGGGGCAGTACACCGATACGCTGTCAGTCACCTGGCTCAACAACGGAAGCCAACCCAACCCGGCTGAACTGACCGTTCAGTTTGATGTCGGCCCGAAAATCACCCCGCGGGTGGATCAGCGCACCGTGATCGAAGCCGGCGGCGTCAACCTCTTCCCCGGCCTGTACGAACCGGGTGAAATCCTCAGCATCACCGTTCCGAGCACCAACGACGGCGCCATCACGGTCAATAACATCACCAATACGATGACACTGCCCGCCGGGTGGGGCAATCCAGTCCCCGTCTCGGATGTATACGGCACCATGGCCGTGGGGGACAGCACGTCGACGACCTATCAGGTCTCGATCCCCGCCGGAGCAGACGACGGCAATCATACCGTCACCGTTCAAAACGATGCCGGCACCGGTTCCATCTGGAGCGAATCCTTTACGCTGAATGTCTTTAGTCAGGCCGATCCTGATGTATCCACCAACGCGCTGACGATTCACGTGGTCGCCGGCAGTTCGGCGGATGCATCACTTTTCCTGACCAACAGCGGCAACAAAACCGTCGACTTTTCGCTCAGCGACAGTTTCGACTGGCCCTTCGGCAGATATGAAGGCGCCTGGTCGCAGATCGGTGCCGATGACTGGGTCGATCTCGGCTGGGAATACTGGGAAACCAATACCCGTTTTACCGTATGGAACGGCGACAGCAGCGATCCCATGCCCATCGGCTTTGATTTCCCGCTCTACGGAACCGTGTACACCGAATTTTCCGCCGGCGTACACGGCGCAATCGCTCTCGGCGGCGGCACGGTCCCTGAAAATCCCAGCGGGAGCTTTACGGTCGGTAACAACCCCATTGTGGCCCCCTTTTGGAGCAGCCTGTCTCTTGATGACAAGATTGAGCAGGTGCGTTACAGCAAAGAGGATGACGACCGCCTGATTGTTTCGTGGATCAATGCAATGCACGATGTTTCCGGCGGAGGAAGCGGACTGCAATTCCAGCTCTGGCTGCACGACGACGGACGCATGACCTTCCTGTACAAAGATCTGAACGGGTCGGCTCTGGATAACGCCGCCGTCGGTGTGCAGGATCCGCCGCGATACAGTTACGCCGTTTCGACCCCCGCTGAAGGCTGGCGGCTTGACGTTCACTCCACCACCAACCGCTGGGTCACGTACAGCCCTGCAGACGAATCCGTCGGCGGCCTCGACAGTCAGACGATCACCTTTACCGCTGATGCCGCCGAAGTGGAGGCAGGTACCACGGAAACCTTTGATGTGGTCGTTTCCTGGGAGGACGGATCCAGCGACATCATCGCCGTGACCGTCGTGGTCGATGACCCCGACCCGTCGCTGGATTCTCCAACGGATGTGGTCTTTGCCGGCCCTGCCGGGCTGATTTCACAGACCGCCATGGTGATCTCCAACGACGGCAATATCGCCATTGAGTATCAGATCAGCGAGACGAGCCCGGTTTGGCCCGGTTATACAGTCTCCGGAACGGGATACGACTGGATCTATGAATCCGGCCTTGAATCCATACCGAATGTTGATGTCTTTGACGGCGATACCGAGCAGGAAGCTGTGTCGGATCTGATGCCGATCGGATTTGACTTCCCGCTCTACGGGCAAACGTATTCAACCTTCGCGATCGGTGTGAACGGAGCCGTATCACTCGGGGCGGCCGGTCCGATGACCTATGAATACAGTTATACCGAGGATGGATGGAATCCGGCCGAGTTCAATGAGATCAACTCGCTGTCTCTTCCCGCCCTGAATATTGATACCAATGTTGCCGCCGATGTTGGAATCTATTCATCCTTACCGACACTCGGTCCGGTAACAACACTGCCAAATCAGTCGCCGGCCGTCATCGGGTTCCCTGATCAGATGATTGCCCCTTACTGGCAGACGCTGCAGCCGGACGAGGATACGGACGTCTGGTATTTCAGTGACGGACAGCGGCTGGTGGTGACCTGGGAGGGGCTGTCGCAGCTCGGCGGCGGCACCAACCAGACCTTCCAGATCATGCTGAACGCTGACGGCGAAATCCTCTTCCAGTATCAGGACATCACCGGATACGATGTCTGGAAAAACGCCGAGATCGGGTTGCGCAACACCGCTCAGTATTCGACCAATCTGGCCTTCGAGCCTCAGATTGAATCGGTGGTGACGAATTACAGTTATGTGACGGAAACGGTTGGTGAATATACGTCCGTTATAGAAACCAATGTGGACAGTGTCGTAACGACCTATGTCGATACGGTGTCCGGTGCGGCCGCACAGTTCACACCCGAGGCGTCCACCGCACCGGTTATTGTGATGGAGCCGGATTCCGGCACCCTCGCGGTCGGTGCCTCACAGGTGATTGATGTCTACGGGGACGGGCGCGGCATGACCGGCGGCGGCGGCAATTCAGTGGCAACCAATATTCCGTTCAACATCACCTATGCCGATGCGTTCGGTAACGGTGGAACCAACAACGTCGATGTGCTCTTCGGGATCACCAACGCGGTCGAAGACAGCTTTGTACCGAAAATCGACAGCGACGGCGACGGCGTGAGCGATGCCGCCGAAACCATGTTCGGTTCCGATGCCGTGGTGACGGTGACGCAGGACAAGGACGGCAACCGCACTGTGTCCTGGCCGAAACCAGCCAAAGCGGCGCTCTATGATCGTGTCTTTACTGTCTGGTATACGACCGATCTGCTCGCCGGCTGGACGCCGCTGGCCACGCTGACCAATGCGACGAGCTTTGTCGATACCGAGCACAGCGACGCGCCGGTGATCTACTATCGCGTCACCGTCGAATGACCCTCGCCGCCGGGTAGGGCGGTCCGTCCC
>CAZITJ010000100.1:0-7777 GCA_964542135.1 uncultured Verrucomicrobiota bacterium | reverse complement strand
CCGCCGAATACACCGAAGGCGCCGGACGCAGTTCGAGCCAGCACAGTCCGGTAAACACTGCGAGAGCCAAACAAAATGCCGCAAGCCAGGGTGCTGTTCGCATACAGAAAGACCTTCGTTGAAATGAAAGAATAGCGTACAGGGACGCCGCCCGGTAAAGCAGGAGCGCCCTGAAAACCGTGTGGGGGATTCCTTGACAAAACAGACGCCCCCCGGTGCCCGCAATGGATTCGGGGGTTACTCGTGAAACGCTTCCACACCGCTTGCGGACGGTTGATCCAGCGCCCACTGGACAGCCCGCCGGACCAGCCCGGCAGACGTTTCGATGTTCAGTTTGGCTTTGATGCGGGAGCGGTAGGTTTCAACCGTTTTGACACTCAAATGCATCGCCTCGGCAATCGCGGCCGTGGACAGGCCCCGGCCGATCGCAGCAAACACCTCGAGCTCCCGGTCACTGAGGCCGTGAATCGGATCCTGATCCGGTGCACCCGTTGAACGCATCGCCTTCATAAATTTCTGCTGAACCGCGTCGCTCGCGTAGAGATCCCCGCCCAGCACACAGCGCACCGCCGCGGTCAGTCGATCGGGAGGTACATCCTTGCTGATATATCCGGACGCACCCGCCCGCAAAACCCGCTCCGCATAGAGCAGTTCGTCCTGCATAGACAGAACCAGCATTCGGATCGACGGAAACTGCGCCGCGATATCTTTCACCAGATCGAGACCGGATTCATTGCCGAGCAACAGGTCGATCAGCGCCAGATCCGGGCGGCTCTCGCGGCAGTGATGCAGCGCCTCGGCACAGCAACCGGCCTCGGCGCAAATCGTCAGTCCGGAATCGCGTTCGATAAAGCTGCGCAGACCCTGACGCATAAAGGCATGGTCATCCACAATCAGTACACGCCGGGGTTGAGATGAAGCGCTCATGGCGAGCCATACTAACGAAATAAAGAAAGCAGACAACCCCCTTATTGCGAGATAGAGCGCTCCTCCGTCTTGATCGTCTGCCAAACGGCCTCCAGGTCGTCGATGGAACAGGCCTCCGGCTCGCGGCCTTCGGCGTGGAGGCGGTTTTCCAATGATTGGAAACGGCGCATAAATTTATGTATGTTCTCGTTGAGAAGCTCTTCGGACTCGTGCCCCAGAGTCCGACTGAGATTGACGGTGGAGAAAAGCAGGTCGCCCAGTTCTTCACGGATCGCATCGTCGTCCTTCTGCGCCATAGCCTCCTTCACCTCGGCCAGCTCCTCTTCGAGCTTATCGACCACGCCGCGGATCTCGTCCCACTCAAAACCGACCCTGGCCACGCGCTTCTGCACCAGATGCGCCCTGGAAAGGGCCGGCAGATGCCTGGGAATGCCTTCGACCAGCGATCTCGGTGCATCGCCGCTCTTTTCGGTTTTTTTGATCTTTTCCCAGTTTCTGATCACTGTCTCGGGCGTATCGGCCTGCACGTCCCCGAATACATGCGGATGGCGACGCACCAGCTTGTCGGCAATGCTCTGCGCCACATCGTCAAAATTGAATGCACCCTCTTCGTCGGCGATCTGCGCCTGAAAAACAATCTGCAGCAGCAGGTCGCCGAGTTCTTCACACAGCTCGGACCGGTCGCCGCGGTCCATCGCATCCACCACCTCATAGGTTTCTTCGATCAGATTGGACCGCAGCGATTCTATCGTCTGCCTGCGGTCCCACGGGCAGCCGTCGGGCCCGCGCAGCTGAACCATAATATCGAGCAGACGGGAAATAGGCGTCTTGTTCATAAACAGGTCCCGGCGGCAATCCGGACCGCGCACAAAAAGGGTTCAGGGGCGGCTGACGAGATCAAGCAGCTCGCCCGGCGGCATATCGTCCAGACGGTCCAGCACGATCCGGGCCCCGGACATATCTTCAAAGGCGGTCAGGTCGTCCGGCACAACAATACAGGCCAGGCCGGCCGTCAGGGCCCCTTTGCACGCCGTACGCGAGCTGACCGCCGCCATGCCGGGCAATTCTTCCTGCTCGCGGTTTTTCAGCATCCGCAGCCAGTGATCCGCCCGCGGGAAAAGCGGCTCGGTTTCATCAAACGCCTCGAGCTCAACCCCCAGTTCATCCAGACCGAGACGCGCCATCAGCGCGGCGGCTTTTTTCTCGGACAGAGCGGAAATCGCCACCGGCTGGATGCGGCGGTCGAGCGCTTCCCGGATAAGGGGCGGCAGCGCCGGATTCAGCTCGGCCTTCTCCTCAAAAAAGGTGTCCAGCGCCTGCTCGGCTTTGGTCGCAAGCTGGTCGCCGGTGGTCAGGTTTTTACCGGACGCATCGATCAGGGCCTGAACCGCCGGGCCGGGCCGGCTGGCCAGACCGTAGCGGGAAAACAGCACCGGAGTCACATCGATATCCTTGGGTTTCAGGGTGTCGCGCACAGCCTCAAACATGGCCTGGCGGCCCGGAACGGCAATACATTCCAGCTCAAAGAAAAACAGCTCGCGCACATCGGATTTCGGGGCGGCATCGCTCATAAAACGTACTCCTTCACAAATCAGTCAATATGGTTACATCAGCAAAGGGGACAGTGTAGCACCGCCGTCCATGCAGTCAAGCCCGCGGAAAATACCCTCTGCAGGCCGGTGGAAAAGGATTGCAAGCCCCTCTTTTGATTGTGATGATGACCGGAATTTTGACAAAATCAGTGGACAGAAAAATGAAAACAGCACTCATTGCACTCGAAGACGGAACCTGTTTTGAAGGCCGGGCATTTGCAGGAAGCGGCGAATTAACCGGCGAGCTGGTGTTCAACACCTCGATGACAGGCTATCAGGAAATTCTGACCGACCCCTCCTACAACGGCCAGATCGTCACCATGACCTACCCGCTCATCGGCAATTACGGCACCAATCCCGATGATGCCGAGTCGCGCGCCGTTTTCGCCCGGGGACTGGTCGTCGGCGAATGCAGCCGGATCCCCAGCAACCGGCGCTCCACCCTGAGCCTGCCTGAGTACCTCGAACAGGCCGGCATCATCGGCGTCGATCAGGTTGACACCCGTGCCGTCACCCTGCACATCCGTGACAAAGGCGCCATGAAATGCGTGATCTCCACAGAGGACCTCAATAAAGAGAGCCTCGTGGCCAAAGCCAAAGCCTCCGAAGGCCTGGTCGGGCGCGACCTGTCCACCGAGACCAGTGTCACCGAACCCTACGTCTTCCCCGCAGGCGGCAAGGCGGACGCCAAACACCGCATCGCCGTGCTCGACTGCGGCATCAAGCTCAATCAGCTTCGGATCTTCGAACAGCTCGGCTGTGAATGCCGCGTCTTCCCCAGCACCGCCACCGCTGAAGAGATTCTTGCCTGCAGGCCCGACGGACTGTTTCTCTCCAACGGCCCCGGTGATCCCGCCGGCGTGCCGCAGGTTATCGCCACCGTTCAGGAACTGGTTGAATCCAGACTTCCAACCTTTGGAATCTGCTTCGGCCACCAGATGCTCGGCCAGGCGCTCGGAGCCAAAACCTACAAGCTGAAATTCGGGCACCGCGGCGGCAACCAGCCCATTCAGGACACCCGCAGCAAAAAAGTGGAAATCGCCTCGCACAACCACGGGTTCTGCATCGACGCCGATTCCGTCGATCCTGAACTCGCCGAAATCAGCCACATCAATCTGAACGACAACACCGTCGCCGGCCTGCGCCACAAAACGCTGCCCATGTTCTGCGTGCAGTATCACCCCGAAGCCGCCCCCGGACCGCACGACCCCTTCTACCTCTTTGAAGAATTCATGGAGCTGATGGAAAAGGAAAAAACCTCATGACCGAAAGCACACTCATTCCAACTGAGCGTGTCGAACAGGCCATTTACCTGATTCGAGGGCACAAAGTCATGCTGGATCGTGATCTTGCAACTCTTTATGAAGTGGAAACAAAAGCCTTGAATCAAGCGGTGAAACGTAATGCGGTTCGATTCCCGTCAGACTTCGTATTCCAACTGTCTGACGAAGAAAAAACCGAACTGGTCACAATTTGTGACCGGTTCCAACCGATGAAACACTCAACATCAAACCCGTTTGCTTTCACGGAGCAGGGTGTAGCCATGCTTTCCGGCGTTTTGAGAAGTCCGCGGGCCGTTGAGGTCAACATCGCCATTATGCGTACGTTTGTCAAAATGCGCCAAATGCTCCAGTCCAGCGAAGAACTGTCGCGGAAGCTGGCCGAACTGGAAGCCAAATACGACGAACAGTTCCGGCTGGTCTTTGAAGCCATTCGAGAACTAATGATCCCGCCGGAACCAAAGAAGAACCCGATTGGGTTCCATGTAAACGAAGAACCTGCTGTTTATCAGGTCAGAAAAATTTCTTAATTACGCATCACTCATTACGGATTACGAAGAATGAAACACTCCGAATGGATTGCCATCTTAGATTACGGGTCGCAGGTCACGCAGCTCATCGCCCGGCGCGTTCGTGAACAGAAAGTCTACTGCGAAATCATCCGCTTCGACACCCCCGCCGAAGAACTGAAAAAACGCGCCCCCAAAGGCATCATTCTTTCCGGCGGCCCGTGCAGCGTGCCGGATGCCGACTCGCCGAAGTGCGACCCCGCCCTCTTTGACCTCGGCATCCCCATCCTCGGCATCTGCTACGGCATGCAGCTCGCCGCGCAGCTTCTCGGCGGCAAAGTGCATCCCGGCCTCAAACGCGAATACGGCAAAGCCATGATGACCCTGACCAAAGAAAGCCCCCTGTTTCAGGGACTGCTTGAGGAGCATCTGCAGGTCTGGATGAGCCACGGGGACAAAGTCGAGCAAATGCCGGAAGGCTTCGAGGCCGTCGCCGAATCCGACAACTGTCCCTATGCCGCCATGCAGCATCTCGAGAAAAAAATCTTCGGCGTGCAGTTCCACCCCGAAGTCGTCCACACCCCGCAGGGCAAAGAAATGCTCGGCAACTTTGCGTTCCATGTCTGCGGCTGTTCCGGTGACTGGAAAATGAGCAAATTTATCGAGGAAAACGTGGCCGCCATCCGAGCCAAAGTCGGTGATGACCACGTTTTGCTGGGACTCTCCGGCGGCGTGGACTCCTCCGTCGTCGCCGCCCTGCTCCACAAAGCCGTCGGCGACCAGCTCCACTGCGTTTATGTCGACAACGGCCTCATGCGCCACCGCGAAACCGAAGAGATCGAAAAACTCTTCGGCGATGCCTTCGGCATCGACCTCACCGTCGCCCGCGCCGGCGAACTGTTTCTCGATAAACTCAAAGGCATCGCCGATCCCGAACAGAAGCGCAAACTCATCGGCAACACCTTCATTGATGTCTTTGCCGAAAAAGCGCGCGGCTTCGGCGATCAGGTCAGATACCTCGCCCAGGGAACCCTCTATCCCGATGTCATTGAGTCCGTCTCACCCATCGGCGGCCCGTCCGCGACGATTAAGAGCCATCACAACGTCGGCGGCCTGCCCGACGACCTTCATTTCGACCTGATCGAACCGCTGCGCGAACTCTTCAAGGACGAAGTCCGCAAGGTCGGGCGTGAACTCGGCCTGCCCTCCTGCGTGGTCGACCGTCAGCCCTTCCCGGGCCCCGGCCTCGCCGTGCGCATCATCGGCGACATCACGCCGGAGCGCATCGACGTCCTGCAGCAGGCCGACCTGCGCGTGCGCGAGGAAATCATGAAAATGGACAACCACCTCGACGTCTGGCAGTACTTCGCCGTGCTGCTTCCCATTCAGTCCGTCGGCGTGATGGGCGACGACCGCACCTACGAAAACGTCGTCGCTGTCCGCGCCGTCGAAAGCCGCGACGGCATGACCGCCGACTGGTATAAACTGCCCTACGACGTCATGGACTCCATCTCCAACCGCATCATCAACGAAGTCAAAGGCGTCAACCGCGTCTGCTACGACATCTCCTCCAAGCCGCCTTCCACAATTGAATGGGAATAGAACCGGCGTCAGCCGGTTCTATAAGCTTCCAATGGGTGGAACGTTCTGCTGAAGGATCAGCACGTACATTGCCATCTTTTATTATTGCGGGAACGCGAGCACATCGCCGATAGAGGACGCTCCGGCAAGAATCATCAGCAGACGGTCCACGCCGAGCGCGCAGCCGCCGGCCGGCGGCATCGTTTCCAAACATTGGAAAAACTCTTCGTCGAGTTCATAGACGGGCCTGCCGAGCGCTTTGCGCTGCGCGCCCCAGTCCTCAAAGCGCGCGCGCTGCTCAACCGGATCGGTCAGTTCACTGTAGGCATTGGCAATTTCGATCCCGTTCAGATACAGCTCCCACCGTTCAGCGACTTTTGGGTTGTCCGGCTTCAGCCGCGCGAGCGCGCAACACGCTGCCGGATAGTCTTTGAGAACAACCGGCAGCTCTTTGGGCAGCGCGGGTTCAACCTTTTCAACCAGATCCAGATCAAAGCGGTCGGCATCAAATTCGTCGACCGGATTCCAGCCCGCAAACGCTTCAAACGCCTCGGCAACCGTCCAGATTTTCCAGGGTTCGGAACCGACTGCGTCGGGGCACAGACTTTTTTTCCAAGGTTTGGAAACTGCGGTGATGAGCGCCTGTGTATCGGCGAGCATGGCGTTGTAGTCGCTGTGGGTGCGGTACCACTCGAGCAGGGTGTATTCGGGGTGATGCAGGCGCCCGCGCTCGCCCTGCCGGAAGCATTTGCCGATTTCAAAAATTTTCTGCGCCCCGCGGGCGAGCAGTTTTTTGTGGCAGAGCTCGGGCGAGGTGCGCAAAAAACAATCGCCGGCGGGCTCGGCATCGATATGCAGTTCCATGCAGGGCGTGCGCAGACGAACGGGGGTTTCGACTTCGAGAAACCCTTCGGAATGAAAAAACGCCCGGATGCTCTGCATTAAAACATCACGACTCTCCAGAGTACTAAGCATGGTTAAAAATCCTAATGACGAAACACCCAAATACCCAAAGAATGGAGAAATCAGAAATCCGAATCATTTCGAGCTTCTAATCTTCGAATTTCATTCGGACTTGGGTGATTCGGATTTAGGTGTTTATCCTTTTGAGACGCGGTCCGCATAGTCGCCGGTGCGGGTATCGATGCGCACCACGTCGCCTTCATTGATGAAAAGCGGGACGTTGATTTCGTAGCCGTTATCAATTCTGGCGGGTTTGGTGACGTTGGTGGCGGTGTCGCCGCGCGCGCCCGGCTCGGTATCCGTAATGGTTTTTTCCACAAAGTTCGGCAGCGTAATGTCCAGGGCCTTGTCGTTGTGAAAGAGAATTTCCACCGGCATGTCATCCACAATGAAATACTGGTTGTCGCCGAGCTGTTCCGCAGACAGGTGGACCTCTTCAAAGGTTTCATTGTCGGAAAACACAAAATCATCGGCGTTGCGGTAGGAAAACACGAAGGCACGGGATTCGAGCGCAGCCTTTTTAACCTTATCGGCAGAGCGGTAGCTTTTTTCGAAACTGCTGCCGGTGTTCAGGTTGCGGATCTTGCAGCGGTAGATGGCCTGTCCTTTGCCCGGCTTGGAGAACTGGAAGTCGGTGATCACACAGGGGTCGCCGTCGATTTCGATCTTAAGCCCTTTTTTCAGGTCGGATGCGTTGTACATGGTCTTCTCCTTCGGAACAATTCAAAAGTGAGCGGCGCATTATCCATAAATGCGCCGGGATGGGAAGATTTTTTACTTCAAGGGGCTCTTCGCATATTTTCATGGGCAAAGGGATTTTTCCACCTCATTGAGCCCGAGCCTTCGGGCCGCTCGCAGGCTCGCTGGAGAAACCCCCGAGAGGCTCCGAGGGGGAATCCGGGCAGGAGTGGAAACAGCGCTTCGT
>CAZITJ010000099.1:5857-7907 GCA_964542135.1 uncultured Verrucomicrobiota bacterium | reverse complement strand
ACCGAAACGGGTCCGCCGGTTTTTCAGGTTGCGGGCTGCGAACGGCATCCGTATAGTGCACGGCTCATTTTAGGAGTCATTTGAATCCATAACCTGCAAGGAGAAAACCATGTCTGTGATTACTGATGTCATCGCCCGCGAGATCCTCGATTCGCGCGGCAACCCGACCATTGAAGTTGATGTTGTGCTCGAATCCGGTGCGGCCGGGCGGGCGGGCGTCCCATCGGGTGCCTCCACCGGTGAAAACGAAGCGCTCGAACTGCGCGACGGCGATAAGAAACGCTACCTCGGCAAAGGTGTGACCAAGGCGGTTGCCAACGTCAATGAAACCATCGCGCCGGCCCTCGTCGGCATGGATGCACTCGACCAGGTCGGCATCGACCGCTTTATGCTCGATCTCGACGGCACGGAAACCAAAAGCAAGCTCGGCGCCAATGCCATGCTGGGCGTTTCCCTGGCTGTTGCGCATGCGGCATCGGCAGAGCTCGACATGCCGCTGTTCCGCTATATCGGCGGAACCAACGCCAAGGTGCTGCCGGTGCCGATGATGAATATCATCAACGGCGGTTCGCACTCCGATGCGCCGATTGCCTTTCAGGAATTCATGATCCGCCCCGTCGGTGCGGACACCTTCAAAGAAGCTCTGCGCTGCGGTGCCGAGGTCTTCCATGCGCTCAAGGCGCTGATCAAGGGCAAAGGCCTGAGCACCGCCGTCGGTGACGAAGGCGGGTTTGCGCCGAACTTTTCCGGCGGAACCGAAGAAGCGCTCGACAGCATCATGCAGGCGATCAAAGATGCCGGATATGAACCGGGCATCGATGTGATGATCGGACTGGACTGCGCCTCCTCCGAGTTCTACGAAGGCGGCGTGTATGACTACGCCAAATTTGAAGGCGACAACGGCGCGAAACGCTCGTCTGAAGAACAGGCCGACTACCTTGCCGAGCTGATCGGCAAGTATCCGATCGACTCAATTGAAGACGGCATGGACGAAGGGGACTGGGACGGCTGGAAAATCCTGACCGACAAAATCGGAGACCAATGTCAGCTGGTCGGCGACGACCTGTTCGTAACCAACGTCAAATTCCTGAAACGCGGCATCGACGAAGGCAGCGCCAACTCGATTCTGATCAAGGTGAACCAGATCGGCACACTCACCGAAACGCTCGACGCCATCGAAATGGCGCACAAAGCGGGATTCACCGCGGTGGTCTCCCACCGGTCCGGCGAGACCTCGGACAACACGATTGCCGATATCGCCGTGGCCACCAACGCCGGACAGATCAAAACCGGATCGCTCAGCCGTTCCGACCGCATCAGCAAGTACAATCAGCTGCTGCGCATTGAGGAAATGCTGGGAAGCGACGCACGCTACGGTGCCTGAACCGTGCGTTGACGCTTCATGCGGCGCTCCGGAGCCCTGACTCCGGAGCGCTTTTTGTTTTCACGCTCCGCTGATTTCGATCTTCATCTTTCAACGATCCCGTTCTATACTTCCGTACTGTGCAGAAATACTGGAACAGGCTCTATCGCTTCGTTATCATCGCCGCCGCCGCGCTGGCCGGTGCCGGTGCCCTGGTGGCCTTTCTCCCGAAAGTGGCACAGTTTCAGAGCTATCAGCAGACCAAACACGAGCTCGAAACCGATATCCGCCTGAAAGAGGAACAGATTAACGATCTGCGTCTCAAGCAGGAGCATTTTGGAACCGATCGCTATTTTGTGCAGCAGATGGCCCATAAAATCGGGTACGCGCACGAAACGGAAACGATCTTTCAGTTCAACGATGAAGCGGTCACGAACGACTCGACCGATACCGACCGGCCGCCGGGCGACTGACCGCGTTCAAGGGGTCCTCACCGGCTGAACAGCCAATCGATCAGCAGCGCCAGCAGGCTGAGACAGAAAATGAAGGCGTAGTTGAACAGCTCTTTGGAACGCATGATGGAGCGCAGAATGTAGAGCGCGGCCTCTTGATGCTCTTTATTCATGGTATCGGCCTGTTCAATGGCTGCAATCAGGTTGCCGTGCCGGATGGTCGCCCGGCGGCGGC
>CAZITJ010000099.1:0-5757 GCA_964542135.1 uncultured Verrucomicrobiota bacterium | reverse complement strand
CGGCGGCGGCCAGCCCCATCCAGAAAAACAGGCGGATGACCCATGCGGGAAGAACTGCGGGCTGATGACTCACTGAACCAGATCTCCAATCAGCGAAAACGGGCCGGCCCAGTCAATGCGGACGGAAACAAGCTGCCCCAGACAGTCTTTTTCGGCCTCAAAGAAAACCAGCTTGTTGTGCGGGGTGCGCCCGCGCCAGCGGCTTTTCTTTTCCTGGTATTCCTCGACCAGCACCTCAACGGTCTGTCCGAGAAGCGCCGCCGATTTTTCGGCGTTGATCTGCGTCACGATGTCATTGAGTACGACGCGGCGGCGCTCCTTTTCCTCCGGCGGCACATCGTCTTTCATCCGGGAGGAAAGCGTGCGCGGGCGCGGCGAGTATTTGGCGATGTGGTGCATATCCAGGCGCAGATCGTTCGTCAGGCTCACCGTTTCGCTGAAATCCGCTTCGGTCTCGCCGGGATAGCCGACGATGACATCGGTGTTGATGGAGGCGTCCGGCAGGATTCGGCGAATATCGGAAATCACATCGCGGTATTCCTGCTGCGTGTAGCCGCGACGCATGGATTCGAGGATTCGGTCGCTCCCGGCCTGAAACGGCAGCTCAAAATACGGACACACGTTTTCTGTTTCGGCAACGGTGCGGATGAGTTCATCATCCATGTAGGACGGATGGCTGGTCAGAAAGCGGACGCGCAGAATCCCGTCCACCGCAGCAACCTGCTTCAGGAGCCGCGCCAGGGTGATGTCATTGTCCAGGTCGAACCCGTAGCGATCGACAATCTGTCCGAGCAGGTTGACTTCTTTAATGCCCTGCTCTGCGAGATTGCGAACCTCGGAAAGAATGTCGTCCGGGCTGCGGCTGCGGTCCGGCCCGCGCCGGTACGGGATGATGCAGTAGGAACAGGCATGCGAACAGCCGAGTGTGACCGGAACAAAAGCGGTCACCGCCCTGCCCCTGCTGACCGCCGGCAGGCGGTAATCGGTCAGCTCCGCCCGGGCGCGATCCAGATGACTGTACGCATCATGCTGCAGAATATAATCAATCAGCGCGTCGGTCTGCGACGGGGCCATAAAGACATCCACAAACGGGAAGCGATCCGCGAGATCCTCCGCCTCGCGTTTGCCGACCATGCACCCCATTAATGCAATGATCATGCCGGGCCGGCGCTTCTTGACCCCGCCGAGTACGTTCAGTTTGGCAACCGCCTTATCCTCGGGCTGTTGACGCACCACGCAGGTGTTCAGCACGGCAATATCCGCCCGATCCGCCTTCCGTGCGGCGACAAAACCAAGCGCTTCAAGCTGCGAAGCCAGATGCCGGCTGTCCGCCTCGTTCATCTGACAGCCGATTGTCCAGATATGATAGGTTTTGCTGACGGCAGTCATGTGAGCGCCCTGTGATATACATAATCATCGCTTTATACAAACATTTTGCCTCTCTGTTGACGCCGGACCGCACGGCGGATAAGGTTTCCGACCGTCGGGGGCGTACACCGGGAGCACCGTGCAATCATCCGCGCGAAGCCTGTGATCACCGGTTTTGAGCAGAACACGGCCTGTTGCGGCGCGCTGCGGCGTGCCGGCTGTCCGGGCGGGGTCAAAACGGAGGAAAAGGATTCATGTCGGAAATGAATAGTATGCACGGGATCGATTACACCATCATCGGGCTCTATCTTCTTTTCGTCATCGGGCTCGGATTATGGATCGGCCGCAAACACAAGGGAGCGGAGGATTATTTTCTGGCCGGGCGCTCCATGACATGGATGTTCGTTGGCGTCTCTCTGTTTGCATCCAATATTTCGAGCACCACGCTGATCGGCCTGGCGGGCGACGCCTACTCCACCGGCATTTCCGTGTTCAATTATGAATGGATGGCGGCCGTGGTTCTGGTTTTTTTCGCTGTGTTTCTGCTGCCGTTTCTGCTTCGCGCACAGGTTTACACACTGCCGGAATACCTGGGGCTGCGCTTCGGACCGCTAACCCGGAAATACTTTTCAGCACTCAGTCTCTTTCTGAATATTTTTGTAGACACCGCCGGAAGCCTTTACGCCGGAGCCCTTGTTCTTCGCCTTATTTTTCCGGGTATCGATTTGGGATGGATTGTCACCGCCCTGGCGCTTTTTGCCGGAATTTACACGTTGGCCGGAGGACTGGCGGCTGTGATCTACACCGATTTCATCCAGACTCTGTTTCTGCTGATCGGCGCGATCGTGATCTCCGTTACCGCTTTTTTCAAAGTCGGCGGATGGGCCGGCATGACGGCGGGCCTGTCCGAACATCACCTCAGCCTGATCCGCCCGGTGAGTGATGCCGCGGTTCCGTGGCCCGGCCTTCTTCTGGGCGTGCCGATTCTCGGTTTCTATTTCTGGTGCACCAATCAGTTTATGGCACAACGGGTGCTGAGTGCCAAAAATCTCAATCACGGCCGCGGCGGGCTCCTGCTGGCCGGGGCGCTGAAACTGCCGGTGCTCTTCGTCATGGTCCTGCCGGGCACCATGGCCATTCATCTGTATCCTGAACTGCCGAAAGCCGATCTCGTCTATCCGGCTCTGATGTTTGATCTGCTGCCGACCGGACTGCTGGGGCTCTGTCTGGCCGGGTTTATTGCGGCGCTGATGTCGCAGATCGACTCCACACTCAACGCCGCATCGACTCTGGTTACAATGGACTTTATCCGTCCGGCCCGGCCGAACCTAACCCAGCGTCAACTGATGCGCATCGGCCGGATTGTTACGGCGGTTTTTATGATTCTGGCCGCCGGATGGGCTCCGCAGATTGAGCGGTTTGCCTCGCTGTTTCGTTATCTTCAGCAGGTTCTGGCCTATACGGTTCCGCCCATCGTTGTGCTTTATCTGGCCGGAATTTTTTCGCGGCGGGCCAATCAAACCGGCGCGCAGATCTGTCTGGCGGCCGGAACCGCCGCCGGACTGGTTTTCTTCCTGTTCAATGCCGTGTTGAATCAGTGGTCGATCCATTTTCTTTACGTGGCACCGATCGGCTGCCTGATTTCTGTCGCCGCCCTGGTGATCGGCAGCCGGGCCGGGCCGCCGCCCGGCCGCGACCAGCTGGCGGTCTGCTGGACGCGATCGTTTTTCCGACAGGAAACACAGTCTCTTCAATCGCTTCCGTGGTATCGCAATTACCGAATCTGGGCCGTTGTGCTGCTGGCCCTGACCGCCTGGCTGGTCCTTGCGTTCCGTTGAAAACACAGCGGAGGCTGTGCACAGAACCGAGCGGCGTATGTTTTTGCAGGCATCCTGTCGCGCCGGAGCCGTCCGGCGAAGGCGGACGGAAAACGCCGCCCGGCGTGCGGGCCGGCAGCACCTCGACCGGGTCACTGAATAAACGCCACTCCCCGCCGTGCTGAATCAGGCAGTTCCTTCGCCTTTTTTTTATATTCAGAAGATTCTTCGGCAACACAACGTTCGGGGGAGGCCCGTCCGTGCAGTTCCAGATACGCCTGACTGGTCTGTTCAAGCCATATCAAGCGCTGATCGGGCGTCATCCGGGAAAATTCCGTATGTCCGTCGAATCCTCCGGCGCGGTCTGCTTCAACATGGTCATCGTTTGATCATTCATCACTGCACCGAGAAAACGGCAATCCAGGTGAGGTCGCCTTCGCGGGGGCCGCCGCAGACAAAGGGAGAGCCGGGCTGTGTGACCGCCGTGATGCCCGCCACCGACGCCCGCCCGCGTTTCCAGTCGACGTGCACGCGGGCCCGTCCGTTCTGCACATCCTGCAGCGTCAGAATCATCGTATGGCCGGCCAGCGCGGCATGGACCGGCGTTCCGTTCGTCAGCAGCACCGTACGGCTTGCCTTCTGCTGAAATCGTTCGTACGGCATGCGCTTAAGTTTCGACAGCAGCGGCGCCAGCGCCGGATCCGAAGGCCCGGCTTTCTGATCGGCGGCTATCATTTGCACCCGGATACGAACGGTATCCTCTGCACCGGCCGTGGCGGCCAGACCCAAAAGGCAAAGACAGATGAATAATGTTCTCAACGTTTTCATGATCCCGGCTCCAGTTCAGCACCATCCAGCCAGACAATTGTCCACCCGGCTTCATAATCGGTATACACCATGGGCGATGCGCCGGAAAGTCCGGATTCCACATACTCTATTTCCGCCTGCAGTACCGAAGCGCCACGATTCATCCACGCCGGGACCAGCACAGCGGCAAGCAACAGACAGGCGCAGGCCGCAAGTCCGGCGCGCGCCCACAGCGGAACACGAAGCGTCTGCGCCGGTTTCTGCAGGCGGATCTGCCGCCGCACATCGGCGGCCATACGCCCGGCCGGGACCGGACTCTCAATCGCTTCCTGCCGCAGCGCGGTACCGACCGAGCGAAGTGCATCCGCACGGGCCTGAAGCGCCGGATCTGCCTGAACAGCCGCGCTCACCGCATCCATTTGTTCCGGAGTCAACTCGGCGTCAATCCACGCGGAAAGAATCGTTTCCGTAATCTTCATACCCTACTCCCTTTCAGCAGCTCCTGCATCTTTTGGCGCGCGTTATACAGGCGCGACATCACCGTTCCCTCGCGGCATTTCATAATCCGGGCAATCTCTTTGTATGAAAGCCCGTCTATTTCCCGCAAGACCAGCACCATCCTCAACTTTTCGGGCAGCTCATTCATGGCCCGCTCACACGCCTGTTGACATTCCGCATTCATCATGTCCCGATCCGGGCGGTACGGTCCCGCCCCGGAACCGGGCGTTTCCACCCCGTCCATATATTCGACTTCACTGCGGCGCTTAACCTTTCTGAAATGGTCCAGCGCGGTGCGCACGGCAATCGAGTACAGCCAGGTAAAAAAAGAGGCCTTTTTTTTGAAGCGGGACAGATTTTTCCAGACCTTGATCCAGGTCTGCTGTTCCAGCTCCTGAGCCAGAAGCGGGTCGCGCGTGGTTCGCATGAGCAGCCCCGTGAGCCGGTCGTGGTAGGCAACCACCAGACGCTCGAAGGCCTCTTCGCTGCCCGCCGCCGCCTGTTCAAGGATGTCCGCTTCGTCGTGCATATCTCAGTGTGCCTTTCAGCACCGGGGGGTCTGAACACCCCCACGATGCCGGAAGAACCGCCCCGTCGCAAGCATCGGTACAGCTTAGTAGCGCGAACACCGGTCGCGGCCATGTCTGCGTAACGGTCTGCGTCCATAGGAAACCCACACCTTCTGTGTGCGAAATTCATAGTGTCCCGGAACCCAGCGGAACTCAATCCGCCCGCAGCGTTTAACGATTCGTTCGCGACACCCCGGAACCCAGATTTTGATCCGCCGGTATTCGTAGTGACCGGACGGGCGGCGGAATGCATGTCTGTGGTGAACATGATGTTCAACCCGGACCGGCCGTCTGGAACGGAACTCCACAGAGGACCCGTCGACCACTTCGTTGAGGATCAACCCGCCGAGCAAGCCGCCGATCAGATATCTTTCCTTATCGCCCGCCTGCGCCTGCTGGATTCCTGCCAAAGCAATCGCGATCATCAGAATACAGATGGTGCTTTTTGTTCTCATGTCCAACCTCCTTTTTGTCCCGCCATAGCCTTATGCGCCGGCGAATGGTTTTGGTTTCAGGAGTAGGACGAACAGGATTCCGATTTATTCACTTTTCTTTTTTGCTTTTCACAAAAAAACCTCCGCCGGAAATCGACGCGCACGGCCTGTGCGCCGAAGCTGCGGCGAAGGCGATAGTTCGCGTTCCACCTTCTTGACCTGCGCAGCTTCAGCGACGCATGGTTTGTGTTCTTTGCGTTCCTT
>CAZITJ010000098.1:0-8085 GCA_964542135.1 uncultured Verrucomicrobiota bacterium | reverse complement strand
CCGCCCGCCTCCTGCAGAATCAGGGCCGGGGCGCCGACGTCCCAGTCGCGCACCGTCACATCCTTGAAAAACAGATCGGCCGATCCGTCCGCAACCCGCAGGATTTTCAGCGAGATGCTTCCGGACTCCAGATAACCGCTACAGGGAAGCGCCCTCATCACACTCGCGGCGGTGCCCTGCGGTTCAGGGTAATTGTCGATCAGAATCAGGCGGTCTTCATCCTGTGAAACCCGGATGCGCTCCCCGTTGCAGAACGCGCCGCCGCCCGTCTCGGCCCGGTACAGCCGGTCCAGTGCGGGCGCGCAGACCGCCGCAAGAACGGGGGCGCCGTTTTCCATCAGCGCCGCCTGGGTCACAAAGCCGTCAAATCCGCCCGCAAGACTGGCCGTGCCGTCGATGGGATCAATCAGCCAGTAGCGGGCCGGACGCGGATCGACGTGGGAGGCCGCATCCTCTTCGCTGAGCACCGCAACATCCAGCAGACCGCTCAGCGCAACGCTCAGCGCCTGATGGGCTTCGCGGTCGGCCTCGGTCTTCAGCTGGGTTCCCTGCCACTCGCCGTCCGTGCAGCCGCGCCGCCGAAGCAGGTCCGCGCCGACGGATCGCAGAATGCGCTCAAGTTCATCCAGCATCTAGCGGTCTTCCATCAGGGTGTTGTAGCGTTCGATGACCGTATGGATGTCGCAGGCGTCGTACTGCTCGATTCCGTGGTCGAGAATGATCCCGCGGTTGCAGAGATTGGCCACAGCCTGCGCATTGTGACTGACAAACAGGACGGTACGGCCCTGTTTTTCGCTGATGTCGCGCATTTTATTCAGGCATTTTTCCTGAAATTTGGAGTCGCCGACCGCGATGACCTCATCGGCAATCAGGATCTCGGAATCGAGATGCGCCGCCACCGCAAAAGCCAGTCGCACGAACATGCCGGGGGAATAGCGCTTGACCGGCGTATCAATGAAGTCGTCCACACCCGAAAACAGCACGATTTCGTCAAGTTTGGCACGAATTTCATGTTTTTTCATGCCGAGAATCGTCCCGTTGAGATAGATGTTCTCCAGACCGGTCAGCTCGGGATGAAACCCGGTACCGACTTCAAGCAGACTGGCCACCCGCCCGCGAATCCGGACACATCCCTCCGTCGGTGCCGTCACACGCGACAGAATCTTCAGCAGTGTGGATTTGCCCGCGCCGTTGCAGCCCATAATGGCGAGCCGTTCGCCGGCGTGCACCTGAAAATTGACATTGCGCAACGCCCAGAACCGGTCGCGGCGCCCCACCATCGACTCCTCCCCGATACGCGTATTGGGATCTTCCCGTCCGCGAACCGTCGCCCACCAGCTGCGCAGATCCCGGGCGAGACTTTTGTTGTTAATGACCCCGTAGCGATACTGCTTGGACAGATTTTCGACACTGACGACCACGTTGCTCATACATCTTCCTAAATCACATCAATAAAGGTGCGCTCGTTGCGGTTAAAAATGACAATCCCCAAAAACAGCGCCGCAACCGAGACAACCAGGCTGAGCAGCCATGCCTGCAGGGGCAGCTCGCCCTGGCCGAACAGCGCATAGCGGAACATGGCCACAATAGGAGCGATCGGATTGACGACGAAGACCCATTTCCATTTTTCGGGCACCGTGGAAAGCGGATACACAATGGCGGAGCAATACATCCACAGCTGCATTCCGAACGAAAGAAGCTGTTTCAGATCGCGGTATTTGGTGGTAATGGACGAAACAATCACGCCGAGGCCGACCCCCAGCGCGCCGAGCTGGGCCAGAAAGAGCGGAATGGCCAGCAGCCACGGGTTGGGGTGCAGATCAATCCCGATGCTCATATAGTAAAAATAAAAACAGGCCAGCATGATAAATTGAATCAGCACCGTAATGGTGCCCACCGCCACATAACTGGCCGGCACCACCAGGCGCGGAAAATAAATCTTCTTAAAGAGCTGCGCATTGGCATTGAAGGTGTTGGCGCACTTCATCAGACCGTGGGAAAAATAAGTCCACAGAATGGTTCCGGAAAAATAAAACAGAAGCTGCGGCATGCCGTCTGTGCCCAGCTTGGCGATATTGCCGAACACAAAAATATAAACCAGCGTGGTCATCACCGGCTGAATAAAGAACCAGAGCGGTCCCACCACCGTCTGCTTGTACGCCGCCACCAGATCGCGGCGGATCAGCAGGACCAGCAGATCCCGGTACTCATACAATTCCTTAAACCGGAAATCGAGCAGCTTGTCCGGCGGCTCGATAATCAGATCCCAGTCTTTATTTGTCGTGCTTGCAGATTCGCTCACAGTCTCTCCCTGAACCATCCGTAAGTCGTTATATATACGGATCGTTCCGCCGCGTTTCAACCCAATAAGCAAACTACAGCCGCCGGACCCGGAGGGTCATCGCCGGAAACACGCACCGCAAAAAAAACAGGTCCGACGCAGCGCATCCGGGTTTTCCAGGGAGTGGAAAACACACTATACTGACCCCCATGCGCAAGCGGGTGATTCTGCATATTGATATGGACGCCTTTTTCGCGGCTGTGGAGCAGCGCGACCGGCCCGAACTCAAAGGCCTGCCGGTCGTCGTCGGCGCGCCGCCGGACCGGCGCGGGGTCGTTTCCACCTGCTCCTATGAAGCCCGCCGATACGGTATTCATTCGGCCATGCCCTCGCGCACGGCCTTTCAGAAATGCCCGCACGCTGTTTTTCTGCCCGTCGACGGAAAACGCTATCAGGCGGTCTCTGCACAGATCATGGCCGTTTTTGAACGCTTCACGCCGCACGTGCAGCCCCTCTCCTGCGACGAGGCCTTTCTGGACGTGACCGGCGCGCAGCGGCTGTTCGGCGACGGCCCGGTCATGGCCCGGCGCATCAAAGCCGCCGTGCGCGAGGAAACCGGACTGACCTGCTCGGTCGGGGTCGCGCCCAACCTGTTTCTGGCCAAAATAGCCAGCGATTTGAACAAACCGGACGGCCTGACGGTGGTTCCGGCCTCCGCCCGGCTGATCGGTGCCTTTCTGGCACCGCTGCCGATCCGCCGCATGTGGGGCATCGGCGCAAAAACACAGAATGTGCTGACTGCGCACGGCATCCGCACCATCGGGGATCTGCAGCAGGCGGATCCGGCCCGGCTGGCGGAATGGATCGGCCCGCGCGCAGCGACGGGTTTCCGGCGGCTGGCGTTCGGCCTGGACGACCGCGAAGTAATCACCGACCGCGAGGAAAAGAGCATTTCCAACGAAATCACGTTTGCAGAAGATGAGCACAATCCGGAAATCATTAAGCGGCATCTGCTCAATCTGGCCGACAAGGTCGGCGCGCGGCTGCGGGCCGCCGGTCTGTACGCCGCCACCGCGCAGATCAAGGTGCGCTGGAAGGATTTTTCGACCATCACCCGGCAGCGGCGGCTCGATCCGGTCTGCCGCGACGACCAAAGCCTGCGGGAGGCCGCGCTCGATCTGCTTCACAAGGAAAGCCTGCACGCCCCGGTCCGTCTGATCGGATTCGGAACCAGCGGACTGCGCGAAACCGCAGACGAACCGCAGCTGACCCTGTTTCAGTCAAACGAAATGCTGGCGTCCAGAAAACGCGAAGCGCTCAGTCAGGCGGTGGATGCCGTCCGCCGCCGCTTCGGCAGAAACAGTCTGCGGCGGGGGTCGGCGCTTGGGGACGAATAAGCCCGGAATCGCCCTCAGGCATCGGCCGCAAACTCTTCCAGCGCATCGGCGCAGGACGCAGCGATCGGCAGACGGTCCGTCAGCCGGGAGAATTCAAACAGACGGCGGATGTGCGAACCGGCATGCAGCAGTACGATTTTCTCCGTGCTCCGGCTCAGCGTCAGAAGGCGGCCGATCTCATCGGATCGCAGACGGTCCACACCGCGCAAATCAACAGCGATCTTTCCCGACCCGTCCGCCGGCAGGCCGGCAAACTCACAGTACGTGATTCCGTGCTCGTCCCAGTGAGGCGGCGGAGAGGAATCAACGGGGGCCGGCCGGTTGCGTCCAATCCGAAGCCGCAGGATCAGCCCCAGCGCCCGAACCAGAAAGAAGAGATTGGACACATAGCGGCGGGTCAGCCGGCGCGGCGCCGTACACCAGCGCCAGAGCCATTCGCAGTGAACGGCCTGCGCCCAGACCGGCGCCCGGCGCTGTACACCGGCAATAAAGTCCAGCGTGCCCCCGATGCCGATGGCCACCGGAATCGCCCAGTCGCCGACGTGCAGGTGATTGAATTTATCCTGTTTGGGCGCCCCGAACGCGGTAAAGAGAATGTCCGGAGCCGCCTCGTCCAGACGCCGCAGAATATCGGCATGATCCATCTGTTCGAGCGGCGCGTACGGCGGCGACCACGCGCCGGCCACCCGGAGATCGGGATGCCGTTTTTTAAGCACCGCCATGGCCCGGGCGGCTACGCCCTCGGCGGCGCCCAGTCCGTACACGCTGAACCCCTCGCGGGCGGCGCGTTCGGCGAGCATGGGGGTTATGTCGCTGCCGGTCACACGCCCTTTGAGCGGCGGACCGAACAGCGGCGCCAGCTTGACCGGCGGAAATCCGTCGGCAATCACCAGATCCGCTTCACGCAGCACGTCGCGCAGTTCGGGATCGTTCTGTGCCAGCACAAGAAAATCAAGATTGGCCGTGGCAATCACGCCGGGCCGGCGGCTCCGAACGCGGTCAACGACCCATTCGACGGCCTCCTCGAAGCTCACGTTGTGAAACGGAACCCCGAACAGCACCAGCGGGACCGGCAAGTCATTCGATTGCATGGATGCATCCTATGCGCCCGCCGGCCCTTTTCCAAGCTTTGGAAAAACAATTCAGCAAAAGCGCAAACGAGATGATTACAGGGATTGACGCAGTCCACATCGGCGGGTATAGTCGCCCGCTTTTATATCTTCCCCGGAGGAGCCTGTTTATGAATTTTGATTATCTGAATAAAGCGGAAGAAAAGATCGGCAGCATCCCGACGCTGGTGAATCTGATCTCCTACCGTACGCGTCAGCTCAACCGCGGCGCGCGCCCGATGGTTAAACCGGACCATCCCGAACAGGACCATCACGATATTGTGCTCAAAGAAATTGTCGAAGGCAAACTGACGGTTGAAATGGGCGTGGCGCCGGCCGGGGATACGGTGGACACCGACCCGCTCGGCGAGCCGCCGGCCGCGGTCATTTAAGGCGCGCCGCACATCCGGCACCTCAGCGGCCGGCCGCCGGCCGGGCACGTCCGGGATCCGGTCCGCTTTTTTGAACCCGCCCCAACGGTCTCCGTCATGGCCAGCAAGAAAAAGAAAAAACCGGTCCCGTCCAATGTCCTGACCACCCATCGCAAGGCATTCCGGGACTACCATATCCTGGAAAAACTCGAGGCGGGCATTGAACTGCGCGGCACCGAGGTCAAATCCATTCGCCAGGGCCGCCTGCGCATCGACAACGCCTACGTCGATATTGAAAACGGCCGGGCCCGCATCCTGCAGATGAACATCCAGCCCTACGACCACGGCAATGTCTTCAACCATGCCCCCGACCGACCGCGCCGTCTGCTGCTCCACAAGCGGGAAATTCTGCGTCTGCAGAGCAAAGCCGCCGAAAAAGGGCTGACCATTGTGCCGCTCAATGCGCACCTTCGCCACGGCCGGGTCAAACTCGAGATTGCCCTGTGCAAAGGCAAAAACACCGTGGACAAACGCGAAACACTCAAGCGGAAAAGCGCCGACCTGGAAGCGCGTCGCGCCATCAAACGTGCCCGGTAAATCCGAAAGCCCCCTTTCTTCATTCATTCGAATACGCAGCCGACATCATGACAGACACACCGAAAATTATTTATACCCTCACCGATGAAGCCCCGGCACTGGCCACCCGCTCGCTGCTCCCCGTCATTGAAAAATTTACGGAAACCGCAGGGGTCACGGTCGAACCGCGCGACATTTCGCTGGCCGGCCGCATCCTCGCCGCCTTTCCCGAATGCCTCTCCGCAACACAGCGCGTTCCCGACGCGCTCGCCGAACTCGGCGCGCTCACGCTCAACCCTGAAGCCAACATCATTAAACTGCCCAACATCTCCGCCTCCGTCCCGCAGATGAAAGCCTGCATCGCCGAGCTTCGGGAAAAAGGCGTTGCCCTGCCCGACTATGACGACCCCGCCGCGAAACCGATTTACGACAAAATCAAAGGCAGCGCCGTCAACCCCGTCCTGCGCGAAGGCAACTCCGACCGTCGCGCCGCCGCCGCCGTCAAGCAGTACGCCAAACACCATCCGCACCGTATGGGCGAATGGAAAGCCGACTCCAAATCCGTCGTGTCCAGCATGCGCACCGGCGACTTCTACGGAAATGAGCAGTCCGTCACCGTCCCGAAGGCAACCGCTGTTACAATCGAACTCGTCGCTGCGGATGGCAGCATCACCGTCCTCAAAAACGGCCTGAAACTCCAGGCCGGAGAAATCCTCGACGGCACCTTCATGAGCGTCCAAACATTGGAAAAATTTCTCGAAGAGCAGATTTTTCTATCGAAGAAAAAAGATATTCTTTTTTCTCTGCACATGAAAGCCACCATGATGAAGGTCTCCGACCCGATCATCTTCGGCCGCTGCGTCAAGGTCTTCCTCAAAGACGTTTTCGAAAAACACGCCGACACACTCCATGCGCTGGACGTCGATCCGAACAACGGCTTCGGCGACCTGCTCGCCAAAATCGACACCCTGCCCGCCGGAAAAAAAGCTGCGATCGAGGCCGATATGGATGCCGCCCTCCAAAACGGCCCGGCCATCGCCATGGTCGATTCCGATAAAGGCATCACCAACCTGCATGTTCCGAGCGACGTCATCATCGATGCCTCCATGCCCGCCGCCATCCGCGGCGGCGGTAAAATGTGGAACAGGGACGGCAAACAGCAGGACACCAACTTTGTCATCCCCGACCGCTGCTACGCAGGCGTCTACGCCGAAACCGTCAACTTCTGCAAAACCCGCGGCGCGTTTGATCCCGCCACCATGGGCACCGTCCCCAACGTCGGGCTCATGGCGCAGAAGGCCGAGGAATACGGCAGCCACGACAAAACCTTCGAAATTCCAATGTCTGGAAACGTCCGCGTCGTTGATGCCGACGGCAACGTGCTGATTGAACACGATGTCGAAGCCGGCGACCTCTGGCGCGCCTGCCAGACCAAGGATGCGCCCATCCGCGACTGGGTCAAACTCGCCGTCACCCGCGCCCGCGCAACCGGCACACCCGCCGTCTTCTGGCTTGACGCCAACCGCGCCCACGACGCCGAGCTGATCAAAAAGATTGAAGCGTACCTGCCGGAGCACGACACCGACGGGCTGGAGATTTACCTGATGCCGCCCGAAGAAGCCACCCGCTTCACGCTGGAACGCGCCAAAGCCGGACAGGATACGATTTCCGTTACCGGCAACGTGTTGCGCGACTACCTCACCGACCTGTTTCCGATTCTCGAACTCGGCACCAGCGCCAAAATGCTCTCCATCGTCCCGCTCATGAACGGCGGCGGGCTCTTCGAAACCGGCGCAGGCGGCTCGGCGCCCAAACACGTGCAGCAGTTTGTAAGCGAAAACCACCTGCGCTGGGACTCGCTCGGCGAATTCCTCGCCCTCGGCGGTTCGCTCGAACACCTCGCCCGCACGTTCGGCAACAACAAGGCGCAGGTGCTGGCCGACACGCTCAATGCCGCCAACGCCAAATTCCTCGAAGAAAACAAATCGCCCTCGCGCAACGCGGGCGAACTCGACAACCGCGGAAGCCATTTTTACCTCGCGCTCTACTGGGCCGAAGCCCTCGCCGCGCAGGATGTCGATGCCGAGCTCAAAGCCCGCTTCGCGCCGCTCGCCGAAGCATTGCGTTCCCGCGAGCAGAAAATTGTTGATGAATTGAACTCCGTCCAGGGCTCCCCCGTCGATATCGGCGGCTACTACCGCCCGGATGAAAAACTCGTCGCCGCCGCCATGCGCCCGAGCCAGACGTTCAACGCGGCATTAGCTGCGTTGTAAGCCGAAAGTCAGAAGGTCGAAAGTTCCGATGTTTGGAAACGTTCCAGCGCGTTTTTCCAATCTCTGGCTGGAACCTTT
>CAZITJ010000097.1:0-8361 GCA_964542135.1 uncultured Verrucomicrobiota bacterium | reverse complement strand
TCGAACCCCTGACCTCTTGAATGCCATTCAAGCGCTCTACCAACTGAGCTATACCCCCGTCAGAGAAAGCGTGATTTATAGAGATCCGCCCCGCTCAAGTCAACGCCTCTGTTGACTAAATCTTGCATCCGCAATACCGGGAACCGCATACTGCCCGTCCGATGACCCGACCCCGTACACAGATTCCGTTTCGCTGGCCTGATCCGCCGCTCAACATCGTGCTGGTCGAGCCGGAGATTCCGCAGAACACCGGGAACATCGCCCGCCTCTGTGCGGCAACCGGAACAGTGCTCAACCTCGTCGAACCGCTCGGCTTTCAGCTGACCGATAAACACATGAAACGTGCCGGACTCGACTACTGGGACGCCGTCGCCGTCCGGCGTTTTCCAACCCTTGGAAACTTTATGGAAAACCGTTCCGAAGGTCGGAACTTTTTCTTCAGCACCAGCGGAACGAAAAAGTACACCGAGGCCGGCTATCAACCGGGTGACTGCCTGATTTTCGGAAGCGAAAGCCGCGGCCTGCCGCTCGATCTGCTGGAGGCCCATTTCGACGATGTCTACAACATCCCGATAAAGCTCGATGCCGTCCGCTCGCTCAATCTCGCCAACGCCGCCTCCATCGTGCTTTACGAAGCCCTGCGGCAACACGCAGATCATCCGCCGCGTTAAATCCGTAAAAATTTTGAACATTTCGATTCGCTCTGCGGTCTTTTTTTCGCGTACTTGTTTTTTTTGACCAACCCAGCAACTGAGGAGAAAAGGTATGAGCGGCATAGAAGCCATCAATCAGGCCGTCCGGGAGAAGAGTGCATTTGTTCCGGCGTTGAAATCGGAAATCGGGAAAACCATTGTCGGCCAGGAGGGTCTCATCGACCGGTTGATCATCGGGCTGCTCGCCAACGGCCACATCCTGCTCGAAGGGGTTCCCGGTCTGGCCAAAACCCTCACCGTGAAAACACTGGCCGCCGCACTGAACACGTCCTTCCAGCGCCTTCAGTTTACACCGGATCTGCTGCCTGCCGACCTGATCGGAACGCTGATCTACAATCCCAGGGAATCGGATTTTTTCATTAAAAAAGGACCGATCTTCGCCAGTATGATTCTGGCCGATGAAATCAATCGCGCGCCCGCCAAGGTACAGAGCGCCCTGCTCGAAGCCATGCAGGAGCGCCAGGTCACCATCGGCGACGAAACCTTCAAGCTTCCCGAGCCCTTCCTCGTCATGGCCACCGAAAACCCGATCGAGCAGGAAGGCACCTATCCCCTGCCCGAAGCACAGGTGGACCGCTTTATGCTCAAACTCAAAATCGAGTATCCGTCCATTGAAGAGGAACGCCGCATCCTCGACCGCATGGCTCACACGGAAAACGAGACCGCTGTGAACCCGGTGATTGAGCCCGGCACCCTTCTCAGCGCACGCCGCACCGTGGACGAGATCTACACCGACGACAAAATCAAGGATTACATCCTCCGCATTGTCTTCGCCACGCGCGAACCGGAACAATACGGTCTTGAGATCAAAGAATACCTGCGCTACGGCGCCAGCCCGCGCGCCACACTGGCCCTGACCATCGGCGCCCGCGCTCATGCCTTCCTGCAGGGTCGCGGCTACGTCACGCCGCAGGACGTCAAATCCATTGCCCCCGACATCCTGCGCCACCGCATCATCGTCTCCTACGAGGCCGAGGCCGAAGAACTGACCAGCGATAACATTATTGAAAAACTTCTGAGTGAAATTCCGGTACCGTAACGCGTAACGAGGAATACGTAACGAAGAGACTTTCCTGATTACGCATTACGGATTACGGATTACGGATTACGCGTTAGACACATGAACAAAGCAATGGATACCCCTGACCATAAGGCGTTGTTAAAGAAGGTACGCCGCATCGAAATCAAGACGCGTCACGCCGTTAACGACGTGTTTGCGGGCCGCTACCACTCCACCTTTAAAGGCCGCGGCATGGAGTTCGACGAAGTCCGCGAATACGTTCCGGGCGATGACATCCGTTCCATCGACTGGAACGTCACCGCCCGCACCGGCATTCCGCACATTAAAAAATTCGTCGAAGAACGCGAAATGACCGTCATGCTCCTTGTGGACGTCAGCGGATCCAACGACTTCGGCAGCGGCGGCCAGCTCAAGCGCGACCTCGCCGCCGAAGTCGCCGCCATGCTGGCCCTCTCCGCCACACGCAACAACGACCGCATCGGCCTGATCCTCTTTTCCGACCAGGTCGAAAAAAGCATCCCGCCGCGCAAAGGCACGGCCGCCCATGTCCTGCGCCTCATCCGCGAAGTGCTCGACTGCCGTCCGCAAAGCCGCCGGACGGATGTTCGGCCTGCACTCGACTTCCTCAACCACACCACCAACCGCCGCGCCGTCACCTTCCTCATCAGCGACTTTATTTTCCCGGCAGACTGCGAGCGGCAGCTCAAAATCACGGCCCGCCGCCACGACCTCATCGCGGTCTCGACGGCGGACCGTCGCGAACACGCCTGGCCCCGCGCCGGAATCGTGGAATGGCGCGATCCCGAAAGCGGGCAGCGCATGCTGACAGACACCTCCAGTGCCGCCGTACGCAAAACCCTGCTTCTCGAACAGCAGGAACGCACTGAAACCCTGCAGCGCACACTGCGTCGAGCCGGTATTGACCTCGTCGAACTGTTCACCGGCGAGTCCTATGACCGCGCCTTCATAAAATTCTTCCGAAGCAGAACCAGAAAAAGATGAAAATCAAACTGTCAGATATACGGTTCGTGATAACAGCCGCGTTGCTTCTGTTGCTGACCGGCTGCGGGAAGCCGGCGGAGCCGCTTCCGCCGGGCGGGTTTGCCGCACAGACGACCCTCAGCACCAACACCATCACGGTCGGCGACCCGGTCACGCTCACCCTCACCGCCCGCCATCCGACCAACAGCACCGTGCGTTTTCCAAAGATTGGAAGCGGCAAAGAAACCGTCGTGCAGGGCCGTTCCTCCAAACAGCATGAAATGGATGACGGAACACTTGAAACCGAAGAGACTATCCGGCTGACGTCCTTGCGCGTCGGCGACTGGAACGTCGCCACCAACCCCTTCATCTGTACCTTTGCCGACGGCTCCGCAAAAACACAGGCGCTCGACGAGCTGGTCCTGCATGTTCAAAGCACCCTGTCGGAAACCAACGCCACCAGGCTCTCCGACATCAAAGATATCGTCAACCCGCCGCTGCGTCTGCCGCCCATCCTCTGGGTGCCGCTTCTAATCGCTCTCATTGCTGTTATCGCCGGCCTGCTGACTCTGCTTTTCCTGCGAAAACCGCGGACCATTCTGCACATGCCGCCGCCGGAACCGCCGCACGTTATCGCCCGCTGCGCGCTTGAGGCCCTGCGATCCAGGCCCTGGAGCCCGGAACCGTTTTTCACCGACCTGTCACAGATTCTTCGCACGTATCTTGAAAACCGCTTCGACATCAACGCGCCCGAATCCACCACCGAAGAGCTGAGCCGGACCCTTCCCGAAAAACATAAAACGCAACTGATGCCCTTCTTTGAGCAGGCCGATCTCGTCAAATTCGCCAACGCGGATGCTGAGCAGAACATCATGCGCACCGCCTTCACCACCGTCGAAAATTTTGTAAACGAAACAGCTGAAGAATTGGAACCGCAAAAGAACGCAGAGATCGCAAAGGCCCCCTCCCCATGATTTTTGCGTTTCTTGCGCTCTTTCGTGGCTAACGTATGAGACTGGAACATCCATATTTACTGTTGCTGCTGTTGCTGATCCCGGCACTGCTCCGGTGGCGGTCACGGCGGCGCGGCGCAGCGGTCAACTTTCCGGACAGCACGCTGCTCAGCCGTCTTCCGGTCAGCTGGACCGTCCGACTTCAGCCGCTCCTGACTGTACTTTATGCCGCCGGGCTGGCCTGTCTCATCATCGCCATGGCCCGCCCGCAGCGCGGACTCAGCGAAAGCCGCGTCAATACCGAAGGCGTCGATATTGTCCTGCTCCTCGACCTCTCCACATCAATGGACACCCCCGATTTCGCGCACGGCGGTCAGCGCCAGACCCGTATCGATTCCGCCAAACAGGTCATCAGCGGCTTTATCGCCAAGCGCAAAGACGACCGCATCGGCATGGTCGGTTTTGCCGCGCTGCCCTATTCCATCGCGCCGCTCACGCTCGACCACAGCTGGCTGCAGCAGCGCATGGACGGCCTGCGCACCGGTATGCTCGAAGACGGCACCGCCATCGGCGACGCGATTGCCTCGGCCGTCAACCGCCTGCGCGACAGCAAAGCCGAAAGCCGCATCGTGATTCTGCTCACCGACGGCATCAACAACCGCGGCGAGCTGTCCCCCGAAAATGCCGCTCAGGCCGCCGCCGCGCTCGGCATTAAAGTCTATACCATCGGCATCGGCGGCGGCCTGCCCGTTCGGCGCGGCTTTTTCACGCAGCATGTCGAGGACATTGATGAGTCTACGCTCCAATCCATCGCCGACATCAGCGAGGCGGAATTCTTCCGCGCCCGCGACCTCAAAACACTCGAAGAGGTCTACGACCGCATTGACCAGCTCGAAAAAACCGAGATTGAAATGCAGCAGTTCACCCGCTTTGAGGAAAAAGCCGGCGGCTGGCTGATCGCCGCACTGGTTTTCCTGGCCCTGGAAAAAACACTCACCCTGTCACGCTTCGGGAGGCTTCCGGAATGAGATTCGGCGCTCCAGAATTCATCCGTTGGCTCCTGCTGATCCTCCCGCTGACCGGGCTGTTCATCTGGATGCACCGGGCACGCGCGAAACGGCTGGCGCAGCTCATCTCTTCCACTGTCTGGAAAAACGTCATTCCCGGACGCAGTGCCAACCGAAGCCGCATCCGCACCGCGCTGCGTCTGCTGGGTCTGTTCTGCATCCTGCTGGCCCTCACCCGTCCGCAGTGGGGCTCGCACTGGGAAGAGGTCAAACAACGCGGCCTCGACATCATCGTTGTGCTCGACACCTCCAACAGCATGCTGGCCGAAGACATCAAACCCAACCGCCTGCAGCAGGCCAAATGGGCCGTGCGCGATTTTGTCAAGCAGATCCAGGGCGACCGCATCGGCCTCGTCGCCTTTGCGGGCAGCAGTTTCCTGCAATGCCCGGTCACCATCGACTACGCCGCTTTCACGATGATGCTCGCCGATCTCTATGCCGGCATTATCCCCCGCGGCGGAACGGCCATCGGGCAGGCGCTCCAAAACGCCGCCGACAGCTTTGACAAAGAATCCGATGCCGACCGCGTCATCATCCTCATTACCGATGGCGAAGATCATGAAGGTGATCCGATAAAAATGGCCGAACAGCTTCGTGAAGAAAACATCAGGCTGTTTTGCATCGGCGTCGGCACGCTCGACGGGGAACTGGTTCCGACGCAGGAAGGCTACGTCAAAGACAGCCGGGGGCAGGTTGTGAAAAGCTCGCTCAATGAAACCCTGCTTGAAAGACTCGCGCGCGAAACCGGCGGCTTCTATGTGCGCAGCGCGCCCGGCGACTTCGGACTCGACCGGATTTACAGGCTCGGCATCTCCGGCCTCCGGCGCGGCGAACAGGAAACCCGCCTCGCCAGAGTTTACGAAGAGCGTTTCGGCTGGTTCGCCGCCGCCGCGCTGATCCTGCTCATTGCCGAAGGACTCATTACAGGAAAAGAAAAATGAACCCTTACTGGAACCGCTTTTTAACCGCGAAAGATCGCAGAGAACGCAAAAAAATGCAGTGCCCGCCTTTGCGTTCCCTGCGTTCTTTTGCGGTTACAATTTTATTGTTCTGGTGCGCACATGCACAGGCGGCCGACTGGGTGAAGGCCTACCGCGGCGGCGACTACAGCAACGCCTTCCAGGCATTGGAAAAAACCGTCGAAAAATTTCCAGACATTGGAACCTATAACCGCGGCAACGTTCTCTATCGGCAAAAAGATTTTCAGGGTGCGGAAAAAGCCTACCGCTCCGCCGCCGCACAGACCGATGATCAATCGCTGAAAGCGAAAGCCCTCTACAACCGCGGCACCGCCCTGCTCGCCGGCTGTACGGGCGACCTGCAGGTCGCCCCCGAAAAGCAGCTCGACGCAAAAATCGCCGCCGCAACACAGGCTGCCGGTTTGTTTGAACAGGCATTGGAACTCAAGCCGGATGATCTGGATGCTAAACAAAACCTGGAACGGGCGCTGAACCTGAAAGAACAGCTCGAACAGCAAAAACGGGAACAGGAAAAACAAAATCAGGAAAAAGATCAAAATGACCCGTCCGACCCGTCTGACGAGTCAAAACAACAGCAACAACAAGACCAACAGCAGGATCAGGATCAACAACAGGACGATCAGCAGAAACAACAGGATCAACAGCAGCAGCAGGATCAGCAAGACCGGCAGAATCAGGACCGGCAAAACCAGCAGTCGCAAGACCAGAACAATCAGAATCAGCAACAGCAACCGTCCCAGCCAAAGCAGGCCGGTGAAATGAGCAAGGAAGAAGCGCAGCAGCTTCTTGACGCGATGAAACAGGATGAGCAGGATCAACGGGCAAATTTAAAACCCTGGCTGGGACAGCCGGTGCAGGTGAACAAGAATTGGTAATGGAGAAAAACTTGAAACCTGAAATTCGAAACCTGAAATTCGTTTTTCTGACATGGCTTTTGTCAGCCGGAGCCGTGTTTGGCGAGGCGACGATGAAAATCCAGCCGCCGCTGATTGAGCTGAGTGAGTCGGCAACACTGAGCATTGAGGTGCGCGACACCGACAACCCGCAGCCGCCCGCCATTCCGAATGTGCCCGGCCTGACCCTCCGCTACGCCGGACAATCCACGCAGCACAGCTGGGTGAACGGCAAATCCGACCGTTTTACCGCGTTCAACTATCAGGTTTACCCTCAAAAAACCGGCACGTTCACGATTGGACCGTTTCAATACGATGCACAGACTCTTCAGGGACAAATCAAGGTGGTGGCCGGCTCATCAGAGGCTCAGCAGGCGCAGAGCTGGAGCGACCTTCTTTTCGCAAAGCTGGCGGTTGACCGCAACCAGGCCTACGTGCAGGAACCGTTTACTCTAACGCTGTCCATCTACTCACGGCAGGGTCTGCAACTGGCCGGGAACATCGGTCTGAACGGCATGCCGCAGACCGGCCTGCCCGACCTGCAGTGGCAGGAAGGCCCGCCGGAGCGCGAAGTCATTAACGGGTCGGTTTTTGATGTCCGCCGTTTCACCGCACGTACCCGGGCCATGAGCTCGGGAGCCTTTGAGTTCAAACCCTCTGTGACTGTGCCGGTGGTTCTTCCCGACCGGAACCGGCGTTCCCGCTCTCCATTTGACGACTCATTCTTCGGATCCATGTTCCAGCGCACCCAAACCCGCCCCGTGGATGTGCCGGTGGAAAAAGTGACCGTGAATGTAAGACCGCTTCCGCAGGATGGACGGCCGGACAGCTTTAACGGCGCGGTCGGGCGCTTTGAGTTCACCGCATCAGCCAAACCGGTCTCCGTGCAGGTCGGCGATCCGGTCACCCTGCAGATGGTCATCCGCGGCGACGGCAATTTTGACCGGGTCATGATGCCGCCGCTGCCGTTTGAGGACTCGTTCCGTCTCTTCGGCGATCCCGTCCGAAAACAAAACGATGGTGCGGTTGTTTTTGAACAGGTCATTTCGCCGCGCTCGGCAGACCTCACAGAAATCCCGGCAATCCCCTTCTCCTTCTTCGATACCGAAAGCGAACGCTACCGGACCCTTCAAAGCGCCCCGATCCCCGTAACCGTTGAAGCCGTCACCAACCGTAGCGCGCAGGTGTTCGCCGCCAAAGAAACCATCGTCTCCTCCCCGCCGGCCGACCGTGCCTTTGCAACGGAAAGCGATGTGCAGCGTGCCGTAAAATGGTTTTCCAGGGGGTGGAAAAAAATCCGGCCGTGGCTGTGGACGGTCCCCGCCCTGCTGCTTGCATGGCTGGCCGGTTTTGCCGGGAACAAACTGCTTCATCTTCGCCGGCAGGATACGGCCCGGCTTCGCCGTCAAAAAGCGCCGAAAGCGGCCCGTGCCGGCCTGCGCGCCGCCGGGCAGGCCCGGAAGCGCGGCGATATCCCCGCGTTTTATGATGCGCTCTGGGAGGCATTCAGCGGCTTTTTCGGGCATCGCTTCAATCTGCCCCCCGGCGACATCACATCCGACATTGTCCTGCGCAGACTGGAGCAGAACGGTGCATCCGCTGAGCGGATCGACTCCCTGCGGCGGCTAACCGAGCGCCTCGAAACCGGCCGCTACGCCCGCGGCGCGGCCCCGGCGGACGACCGTTCGCTCCGCACGCTGCAGGCCGATCTCAAAGACGCTTTGAACCGGACAAAAACGAAACGCTAATCCGT
>CAZITJ010000096.1:0-8432 GCA_964542135.1 uncultured Verrucomicrobiota bacterium | reverse complement strand
TCGTACCAGCCCCGGACGCGGACAAACGGAATTTCACAGAGCTGTATGTTGGCTTTTTGCTGCTCACGTTTCGTGCGCGGAAAAACAAAGTCCGGGTTGTTCTGGATAAATTGGTCATTTGCCAGCACGTGACAAACCCGATCCTGTTTGCGGCCCAAAAGAGACATGCAGGACATCATCAGGGCACTCATTGTTTTTCGACCGCCCGCAATGGATGCCACAATCTCTGTGTCGGGTTGCTCTGTGTATTGGCGCAAAACCCCGAGCAGGAAATCGGCCGCCGCTGCACTTTCGTCCGGAGCCGAGATGTCGTCAAAATCACGTATTCCATCGCCAATTACACGAATGGAATCGGATGAACCAAAAGCCAGTGCGCCTTCAACCGGAAAGCCCTTCCTCTTCAGATTCTGAAAAAGCTGTGCCCAACCCCCACCATTCAGCAACAGGTTTTTGATGGCGGCCGTCCCCCTACGAGTCGTGATCGCAACAACCTGATCGGGTATCCAGGGAGTCTCCTCCCGGGCCAAAGCCCAAACCGTTTCTGTCAAGATGGCCGGAGAAACCCCGACCACCGCAATCAAAAACCTCTTGTTCTCCACATTGGCCATATAAAACATCCAAGAAGGCAGGAGTGTCTTTTTACTTTATATTCTCAAACCTTAAAAGGATACAATGGGGCTACTGCTCTGTCATGCATCACATGTCGCTTGTAGGACGCGGTTGCCACTCTCTCCGATCGTTGCTTCGCCGGGGCGAAGCCTCTCTCCCGTTGGTCGAGTCCCGTATTCGGGAGCGCGTGTCCCTTCGTTGGAATCAAGACACGCCCTGTCGGATACGACAAGGACGTCCTGCAACGATTCACGATTGACATGACACTACCCCCAAGGCGGCGGAGCCGCCTGTCTGCGTGCATCGCACAGGCAGGCAGCCAAAGCTTCCATGAAGCAGTTTTTACCACCCGCTCACAGGTTCGCTGGAGAAAGCAGCCGAGTTTATGGATGAGTTTTCTATAAAAATATCTCGGCTGTTTCCTCGGCTGTTTGCTCCAGTGAGTGACTCGTCCGCCGGAGCTTCAGCGAAGGAGGAAGCGAACGGGTGGTTAAAATCTTCCCTTCATCAAATTATTCTGCCCGTAATTATTTTGCCGAAAGTATCCGTCGCACAGCGCGGTCACCCGCCGTCGCTCTGCGAGCTTTGGCGGACAAGAAAGCGCCGGCGGACGAGTCGCTCACTGGAACCCTTCGCGCAAATTCGCGAATGTAACACCCGACAGCGGTTTCCACTATTCGCGGTTAAAAATTCCCACTCCCGTGAATTCTGTTATCCTGCTCTCATGCAGTTTATGAAATACGTCATTTTTGCGGCCATTATTTTGACAGCGGGGTGGATCATGATGCCATGGCCTCCTCTTCCGGACGGACTCGGTTATTCGGCTGAATTTCCGGCCGGACAGATCCAGCTTCTGATTGACGAAACATGGGTCGATGCCGACGGGCAGCGGCAGGTTCATCAGGAAATCTTTGAGTCCGTTTTCCAGATCATCGACGAAGCCGAAGAGTACATCCTGCTCGATTTTTTTCTGGTCAACGACTTTCTCTATCACCCCGGCCCGGGCATGCGTCCGCTCAGCCGGGAACTGACCGCGAAACTCATCAAAAAGCGCAGACACTCTCCGGACGTAGACATTGTTTTCATCACCGACCCGATCAATACCGTTTACAACGCCACCCCCTCCCCGCTGTTCCAGGCATTGGAAAAGGCCGGTGTGCAGGTGGTGTGGACCGATCTTAATGAGCTGCGCGACAGCAACCCCGTCTTCTCCAAGCCGTGGCGACTGTTCATAAAACCGTTCGGCACCGGCCCCGGCGACACCCTTGCCAACCCGATCGGCGGCGGCCGCATCTCGCTGCGCAGCCTGCTGAAACTGCTCAACTTCAAGGCCAATCACCGCAAACTCATCGTCACCGAAAAATCGCTGCTGGTCACCAGCGCCAACCCGCACAGCGCCAGCAGCGCCCACTGGAACATGGCGCTGCGCATCGACGGCGCCGGACAGGCCGCCGCCTGCAAATCGGAATCCGCCATCCTTCAACTGTCCGGGACTGAAAAATCTGTCCCGGCGGCAGGGACGGCAGTCCCCGCCGTTCGCGGCGGTGCAGAACACACCGCCCTGCCCGTCGAACTGCTCACCGAGCGCAAAATCAAAGAAAAGGTTCTGGACCTGCTGAACAGCGCAGAGTCCGGCGCGCGCATTGATCTGACCATGTTTTATCTGGCCGACAGCGATATCCTCCGCGCCCTGACCGCTGCCGCGAAGCGCGGCTGCCGCCTGCGGATCATTCTCGATCCGAACAAAGATGCCTTTGGCCGCACCAAAAACGGAATCCCCAACCGGCAGAGCGCCGCCCGGCTGGTGCACGCCGGTATTCCGGTGCGCTGGGCCGATACGCACGGCGAGCAGTGTCACGTCAAAACACTCTATGTGGAGCACCCGGATCAGACCGCCACCATCCTGCTCGGCTCCGCCAACTACACCCGCCGCAACCTCGACAATTTGAATGCCGAGTGCAATCTGGCCTGCACCGCGCCTGACGATCATCCCGCCATGAAGCGCGCCCGCGAAACCTTTGACCGCTGGTGGAGCAATCCCGGAAACCGCAACTATACCGCCGGATATGAGACATACGAAGACAACTCCATCCTGCGGAAAATACAAGCCCGCTTCATGGAAGCCAGCGGGATAAGTTCTTTCTAACCCTTTTTATAGCGAACCGGTCGCGTCAGTTTTTAATGCGGTTAAAAAAATAGTGTCGTCACTTTCACAGGCTCTGCGGAATACCAAAGAAGCCTGTCCTGCAAATCAACTTGTAGGACAGCCTTCCCGAAGGGAGGCTGTGCATGGCGTGGAAAAAGGCGGCGTGCGCTTTGGTGTCGCAGGCTTTGGCGTCTAAGTTCGTTACGCTTTCGCAATCGAGAGCACAGCAGCGTGCCCGTTGAGATCGACGGTTGTTCCGTCCTCCGCCCCAACGGTTTCCAGTTCGGTGGCGAGCACTTCGGACTGGATATAGTTCTCAAATTCGGCAACCGCTTCACGAACAGCTTCGTCGGAGGAAATGTTCAAGTGAATGCGGTCGGTGACTTCCAGGCCGCTGGTTTTACGCAGGTTCTGCACTTCCTTGACCAGCTCGCGGACAAGTCCCTCGCGACGCAAATCGTCGTCGAGCTCCAGATCCAGCGCGACAACCAGCGCCCCCTGCGTCTGCACAGCAAGGCCTTCCTTCGGATTGTGAGAAACCATCACATCCTCTGAAGACAAGGGGATCCTCTCTCCATTCAAGTCGATTGAAATGGATTCCCCTGTGGCAAGCGTCTTCAGCTTATCGGCTTTAAGAGAAGAAATTGCTCCGGCAATTTCTTTCATCTGTTTTCCGAATCGCGGACCGAGCACCTTAAAATTGGCTTTTGCGCTGAGCGTGGCGAATCCGGTTTCATCATCCCCGAAGACCACGTTGCGGACGTTGAGCTCTTCTTCGATGATTTCCTTGAGTTCATCCACCTGGTTGAGCAGATCGCTGTCGCGGCTGACCACGTCGAGACGACGCAGCGGCTGGCGGACCTTCGCGTCGTTGTCCTTGCGAAGCTGTCGGCCCATGACGACCACATCCATGACGATGCGCATCTGCTGTTCAAGATCGGGGTCTCGCTTCGCGCCGGCGGCGGTCGGAAAGTCGCAGAGGTGGACAGATGGGGGAAGGCTTGAGGCTTGAGGCCTTCGGCTTCCGGAGTCGAACTGCGTGAGATTCTGATAAATCTCTTCGGCGATGAACGGGGTGAAGGGCGCGGCGATTTTGCACAGCTCAATCAGGGTGTGATAGAGCGTGGCGTAGGCCTGCTGTTTATCGCCGTCGTCCCCGCTTTTCCAGAAGCGGCGGCGCGAGCGGCGGATGTACCAGTTGGTCAAATCTTCGATGAAGGCCACGAACGGGCGGACGGCGCGCTGAAGATCGTAGCTGTCCATCGCGGCGGTAACTTCCTGGCAGAGGTTGGCCAGCGAACTTTCGATCCAGCGGTCGAGCAGGTTGGAACTTCGTTCGGTCGCTGAGGCCGGCGACCCTGCAGCGTCCGGATTCCAATTGTCGATGTTGGCGTAGGTGACGAAAAAGCTGTAGGCATTCCAAAGCGGAATAAGCAGATGGCGCAGGGAATGTTTCACGCCCTCTTCGGAAAAGCGCAGGCTCTCGGCTTTGACGACCGGCGAGTTGATCATGTAGAGGCGCAGCGCATCGGCGCCGTATTCATGCACGATATGCATCGGGTCGGGATAGTTTTTGAGGCGCTTGGACATTTTGCGCCCGTCTTCCGCCAGCACGAGGCCGTTCACGACCACGTTTTTGAAAGCCGGCTTTTTAAACAGCGCGGTGGAGAGCACCATCAGGGTGTAGAACCAGCCGCGGGTCTGGTCGAGGCCCTCGGCGATGAAGTTTGCCGGAAAGTTGGCCTCAAAATGTTCTTTGTTATCAAACGGATAATGCTGCTGGGCGTAGGGCATGGAGCCGGACTCGAACCAGCAGTCGAGCACTTCGGGCGTGCGCCGATAGGTTTTGCCGTCTTTCTCAATCACGATCTCATCGACAAAATGCTTATGCAGGTCTTCGACCTTCTGTCCGGAAAGTTCTTCGAGCTCGGCGACAGATGAAACGCAGATGGTGTCGTCGGGATCATTAATATTCACCCAGACCGGGATGCAGGAGCCCCAGAAGCGGTTGCGGCTGATATTCCAGTCTCTGGCATCGGCCAGCCAGTTGGCGAAACGTTTTTCGCCGACGTATTCGGGCATCCAGTGCACCTGGGCGTTGTTAGCGAGCATGTCATCGCGCAGGTCTTCGACGCGCACGTACCACGCGTCAATGGCGCGGTAGATGAGCGGCGTATCGGTGCGCTCGCAGAAGGGATAGCTGTGCTGAAGGGTGGCCTGATGAACCAGTTTTCCCTCGTCCTTGAGCTTCTTGATGATGGCCTTGTCGGCATCCTTGCAGAACTGCCCTGCCCAGTCCGGAACCTGCGCGGTAAATTTGCAATCCTCGTCGAGCGGGTCAACCAGATCAATGCCGGCGGCGCGGCAGACGCGGTAGTCGTCCTCGCCGTAGGCCGGAGCCATGTGCACGATGCCGGTTCCATCCTCGGTGGTGACAAACGGGTCGAGGAGAATCCGAAACGAGTTCGGATTCTCTTTAAAATAATCAAACAGCGGTTCGTAGGTCAGGCCTTCAAGGTCGGAGCCCTTCATTTTTTTGAGGACTTCGTACTGCTCCTCTTTTTTGTAGTAGGCGCTCAGGCGGCTAGCGGCCAGCAGGAAGACCTCTTTTGTTTCGGCATCGCGCACGGCAACGTAGTCGATGTCCGGCCCGGCACAGATGGCGAGGTTGGAGGGAAGCGTCCACGGCGTGGTCGTCCAGACCAGCGCACAGGCGCCGTCGAATTCAAAATTTTCCAGCTTCACGCGCACGGTAATGGACGGATCCTGCACGTCCTGATAGTTGCGGCCCGCCTCAAAGTTGGAGAGCGGCGTGTTGAGCTTCCAGGAGTACGGCATGATGCGGTGGGCTTTGTAGATGCGGTCCTGTTTCCAAAGTTCGGAAAACACCCACCAGATGGTCTCCATGAACTCCTTATCCATGGTTTTGTAGTCGTTGGAAAAATCAACCCAGCGACCCATGCGCGTGACGGTTTTTTCCCATTCCTCGACATACCGGGTGACCATGGAGCGGCACTGCTCGTTGAACACATCCACGCCCGCCTCTTTGATGGCGGGCGCGCCGGCCAGCCCCAGCGCCTCCTGCGCGAGCGCTTCTATGGGCAGGCCGTGGCAGTCCCAGCCGAAACGGCGTTCAACGCGGTGCCCGCGCATGGTCTGATAACGCGGGACGATGTCTTTGATGGTTCCGGCCAGCAGATGACCGTAGTGCGGCAGGCCGGTGGCAAACGGCGGGCCGTCGTAAAAAACAAATTCATCGGCATCCGCGCGGTTTTCGATGGATCGCTGAAAAATGTCGTGCTCCTGCCAGAAAGCGAGAACATCCTCCTCCATCTTCGCAAAATCGACCTGATTCGAGACCGGCTTAAACATGGTTTTTCCTCTTCTATAAAATCGCCGAGCTGTCTCAATCAACAGTTCCTGCATCAAAACACAAGTCCGCCTGCGCCAAGGCTGCGGCGCAACATTTTCCGCTGCAGCGGAAAATGGAGCGGGAGACCGGACTCGAACCGGCGACGAACAGCTTGGGAAGCTGCCATTCTACCACTGAATTACTCCCGCGTCACAAAAACCGGGATTCTTTACCGATGTGGACCGCGTTTCAAGCGGGAAGTTCCCAAACTGCGGAAAAATACTAAATCAAGGTGGACATTGCGCTGAAATTAACTACGATGTCCCCTCGTTTTGCAAAATAAAGGTGGGGTACCGAAGCGGTCAAACGGGGCAGACTGTAAATCTGTTGGCTCAGCCTTCGAAGGTTCGAATCCTTCCCCCACCACCATTCCTCGCATGGCGACGCCATGCTCGTCATGGCAAACCCGACGGCAACCGGAAGGTATTAATTCGATGCCTGTTCGAACAGAACAGGTTTTTTGTTATCTAAAAAAATATGAGTACAAATCCACAGTTCGATTTCTGGTATGCGGTCAACAATACCGAAGTGATTTCCGTGCCGGATCAGCGCCTGGAAACCTTCGGATCCACCATGGTGAACTACCATCTGGTCAGCGAATTAATGGACTCCGTTGAGAAAGTGCGGGTGCGCGAGGGCAAACTCAAGGCGTTCCGCCCGGAGATCATCACACCGCAGTCCATTGCCGACACCATGCTGGAAGGCTTCGGCGAAGAGGCGCGGGAATACGCCGACTGGCTGCGCGCCCACGCACAGGAGCTGCCGATTCTGAAATACGGATTCAAGATCGAAAAAAAAGAAATCAACGACTACATTCTGTCCGACCCGCTGGAAGCAGTCGTCGAAAACGTAAAAGATTCAGTGCAGGCAAATGACGATCCGCTGGCCTCTGTACTGGTGGGTGTAGATCATCCCTGGGAGGTCTGCCTGCTCAAGCTGATGGTGGAACTCATCCAGCACTCAGCCCCCGGCAACGTACAGGATATCCGTCAGCAGCAGCGGGATCGCAATGTGCAGATGCATCAGAAGATCGAAACGGCTTTTCTGTCCGCATCCCAGGACGCCTCCCGCATCCCCGAACTGGCCGAGTTTCTGAAAAAGAACGGCCTGTTCGAACGCTATGAAGACCGGTTTTTTGCGCTCGTAAGAGCTTCCAAATAAACTCATTCCTGCGGATTGACAGGGAATACAGAGTGCTATACCTTTTTGGCCTTTGAGGGGGCGATTAGCTCAGTTGGTTAGAGCGCTTGCTTGACATGCAAGAGGTCACAGATTCGAGTTCTGTATCGCCCACCATCTAAATCACTCCCAGCCAATTGGTTGGGAGTTTTTTGTTTCTCCGTTCTGCGCCGGGCAAGGCGATGTTCTGTAGATACTTCTGTTTTGTCTGTTTGATTCGCTCTCTCTGTATAGCACAACCGCTCCACCGCGTTGAACGATTCGGGCGTGCGCCCCTGCCGCGCCAGCCAGGCATCGATCAGCGCATTTCCGAAGCGATCCGGAAGCGAATCCGCCAGAAGTCCCGGCAGCCCGTTAAATGTTTCCTGTCGCAGAGCGGGAAAAGAATAGAGCCGCGACGAAAGCGGCATCATCAGAGGCGACACCTCGATTCCGCTACCCGCAAAGGCCGAATTATATTCAAACATCGCCGTGGCCGCACCGTCCTCCAGTGCCACCGCACCGATTGTGCTTCCCCAAAGTTTTACTTCCGCCTGCATGCTCACGATTCATCTCCCCACTGCCAGGGCTGATCGCTTTTTTGCTCCCGTTTGCGGGGTGCCCGCTGACGTTCCTTGCCCTTCAGCTTCAGCAGATCCATGGGGCGCGGCCCGACTTCAGGAATCAGCGTTTCCAATCGGTCCAGCAATTCCAGAGCCCGCAAAATGCGAATAAATGTCGATAGCTGCGTTGTGGCCCCGGCCTCAACCCTCTCGATGGTCCGCTTCGACACGCCGGCCTGTTCCGCCAGCTCTGCCTGCGTCAACTGAAGCTCCAAACGGCGCTGCACGAGCCGACCGCCCAGTTCCGCCAAAATCGCATCATCCGCCAATAAAGGTTCAATCTTCATGATACCCCCCTCTTTATTTAGACGAACTTATATCGCAATATCTGACGACTTAAAAGCTTTTTATGCTCATAAATCGCAATAAATGACGATATAAAATTTTATTAAACGGAGAATCAGCCCTGATAGATCATATCGCGGATTCCGGTGCCCTTACGTTCAATGTATTTGGTGAAAACCATCGGCTCAGCCAGTAGCGG
>CAZITJ010000095.1:0-8692 GCA_964542135.1 uncultured Verrucomicrobiota bacterium | reverse complement strand
TTTCCATCCGTCGTCGCGAAAGGCTTCAGTCTTCGCGTGAAGCTCTTATGAGACCGGGCGTTCTCATCCTATCGATGGCGGACACCGCTGAGGGACGCCGTTCGCGGCGTCCACGGACAGCATGGGCGCTGTCCCTCCATGCGGAACGGTTTCGTTCAGCTTTCGGGGTTTGGCGCGCCGAGCACGTCGACGCGTGTGCCGCCGCCGGGGGCGGCGGTGAGGATGAAGCGGGCGCCGATGCGTTCGGCGCGGTGACGCATGATGCGAATGCCCATGCCGTCGCCTGCGGCGGGGTCGGGCGGCGGGCCGCGGCCGTCGTCGTCGATGCGGAGAGTCCAGCGGGACGGTTCGCTGTGCAGGGAAATGCGGATGTGCCGGGCGTCGGCATGGCGGGCGGCGTTGCCGGCGGCTTCGCGGGCGATCAGATAGAGCTGTTCGCCGGCGGCGCGATCGAGTGCGGGCGGCGCGGCGCAGGCGGTGACGCTGCAGGAGACGGCGTAGAGTTCGCTGATTTCGGCGGCCATTTGTTCGATGGCTTCGCAGAGGCCTTCGCTGCCGAGGCCGACGGGGGCGAGACCGCGGGCCATGTTGCGGACCTGAGCGACGGCGGCTTTGAGGGTTTCGTTAAGGGTGCGGGCCTGTGTCTGACGGTCATCGCCGGCGCGTCGCAGGGCGTCGATGAGGGTCCGGCTGAGGAAGACGGCGCCGGTGAGTTTCTGGCCGAGGGAGTCGTGCAGGTCGCGGCCGATGCGGCGCTGCTCTTCGGCGGAGAGGTCCTGAATGCGGGCTTCGAGCCGTTCGCGTTCCCGCAGGGTCTGTTGAAGCCGGCGGTTGGCGTCGTGCAGGTCGCGGGTGCGGGTCTGCACTTCGGCTTCGATGCGGCGGGTGCGCGTGGCGAGCAGCAGCAGCAGAGCGGTGAGCAGGGCGGTGATGGCGAGTCCGGCGGCCAGCGCGGCGTTGGAACGGCGGCCGGGGCCGGGTTCGGGAAGCCGGGCGCCGAGGCGCCACGGAACCCCGAGGGCCTGGACGGAGCGTTCCATGCGCCAGGCGCCGTTTTCGAAGCGGAGTGTTGATGCGGCGGGCTGTCTGCCGGGAATCGGGGTGAGGTGCAGCCGGCTGACGGCGCCGGCGCGCTGCGCGATCTGACCGGCGGCGGCGGCGGGGTCGAAGGTTGCGACGGCAAAGCCGATGACGCTGCCGAAGCGGTAAAAGGTATTGGGCTGCACCTGCCGGGGGATGACGGGTGCAAACACCCAGTAGCGCGGGGATTCGGCGCTGCCGAAGGGAACGGGTTGCGGGGCCAGGGCGGTGTCGCGGGTGCGTTCGATGTGCTGCAGGGTTTGCAGGACGGGCTGGAGTGAGGCGAAGTCGAAGCCGACGGGGATGTGGAGTCCGCCGGGGCGGCTCTGCCAGGTGAGCGGATAATGGACGGGCCGCTGCGGGGCACGGGTCCAGGTTCCGTCGGCGTCCTGCTCAACGACGCGATAGCCGGAGCCGCCGTCGGCCTGTTTTTCGAGGGAGAGCCGCAGGGTCGGGTTGATGCGCTGGATGAGTCCGAAGGGGCCGAGTACCGCGTGCTGGTGTATCAGGCCTTTTTCAATAAACTCCTGCATGGCGGCGCGGTCTACGGCGTCGGAGAGCGCGTGCAGGGCGCAGACGGATTCAAGCACATCGGCGAAGCGGTCGAGTTCCTCCTGGGCACTGCGCTGCAGGGAGCCGGCGATGAGGCGCGCCCGGGCGGTTTCGGCCTGAGCGATGCGGCTGTAGACGTGCAGCGAGAGTGCGATGCCCGCCGCGGCGGTGACGGCGGCGAGCAGGACGGGGCGCTGCAGCGGCCGGATCAGATTGGAAAACAGTGGGTTCACCGGCAGGCAGTATTTCATGTTGCGGCCGGGTCTGTCACGACACGTTAAAGAGGAATTCAATCACGTCGCCGTCCTGTACGACGTATTCGCTGCCCTCGGTGCGCATGAGGCCTTTTTCTTTGCAGGCGGTTTCGCCGCCGAGGGCGATGTAATCGTCATAGGAAATCACCTGCGCGCGGATAAAGCCGCGCTCAAAGTCGGTATGAATGACGCCGGCGGCCTGCGGGGCTTTCCAGCCGCGGCGGATCGTCCACGCGCGCACCTCCTTGGGCCCGGCGGTGAGGTAGCTGATCAGCCCGAGGGTGTGATAGCCCGTGTGCGCAATCCGGTCGAGCCCGCTCTCGGCAATGCCGTAGGCGGCGAGCAGCTCGGCGGCCTCCGCCTCGTCCATGCCGACGAGATCCTCCTCCATTCTGGCGCAGATTTTCACCGTGTCGGCGCCGCGTTCATCGGCATACGCGCGCACGGCCTGCACCGCCGCGCTGTCCTCGGCCATGCCGGGTTCGTCCACGTTGGCGCAGTAGATCATCTTTTTATCAGTCAGCAGCGGACACTCTTTAAGCAGATTCTTGAACAGTTCCGCGTCGCGGCCGGGAAAAGACAGGGCGGGGCGGCCCTCGCCGAGGTGCGCCAGCAGTTTTTCCACTTCCGGCACCGTCGCGGCGGCGGCTTTGTCGGCGCGCGCCTGCTTGCGTATTTTTTCGATCCGGGTTTCCAGGGTTTGGAAATCGGCCAGCACCAGCTCGGTTTCGATGACGCCGATGTCGCGCAGCGGATCCACCGAGCCGTCCACGTGCACCACATTGTCGTCCTCGAAGCAGCGGATCACATGCAGCAGCGCATCGGCCTCACGCACGTTGGCCAGAAACTTGTTGCCCAGCCCTTCGCCGCGGCTCGCGCCCTTCACCAGCCCGGCGATATCGGTGAAATCCACCGTGGCATACGTCGTCTTCTGCGGCTTGACCTGTTCGGAGAGTTTGTCCACCCGCTCGTCGGGCACCGGAACCGTGGCTTTGTTCGGCTCGATTGTGCAGAACGGATAATTGGCGCTTTGCGCGTTCTGCGCGCGCGTCAGCGCGTTGAAAATCGTTGATTTTCCAACGTTTGGAAGCCCCAGAATACCAATGCTCAAACTCATACGATGTGCTCCGCAAAAAATCCAAAAACCGAAACACCCGGCGCCGAAGTTTTTCAGTCGTCATTGGGTGTTTTGTTATTGCTGTTCGGGATTCCCGAACCGCGTGAAGGGCGGAGAATAAAACACAAAACGAGCACCGGAGCAAGCGGCTTTCCCCTGTCTGGAAATCAGCGTTTGAGCGGGGAGGGGTCGCGGGGCATGGAGCCGGTTTTGAGCAGGTCGAGAATTTTGTAGGTGCCGACCTTGCGGGCTTTCAGGAATCCGTCCCACGCGGCTTCAGCGAGACGGCCTTCGCGAAGCAGGTCGAAGAGCCACTCATCGGTGTAACGCGCATCCTGCTGCGGGATGCCCGCCTGAATCTCCTTGAGCCATTTGGCATTGAAGCGCTCCTGCGATCCGAGCGGCGGGCTCATAATGATCGGGATGCCGAGGCCGCAGTAGAAGGACAGCTCGCTGGGTTTGGTCCACAGAATATCCGTGGTGCGCATGGTCTGCGCGAAGAGCCGGAAATAGTCGTTCTTTTCCGGCGCGTAGACAATGTTTAATCCCGGATGACCGGGAAGCAGCTCATCCTTGATGTTCTCAAAAAAACGGCGCACATCGTCGCGCACACCGGCCACCAGATTCAGGCGGATTTTCTCCGCATCGATTTTTGAGCGCAGGCTTGCGGCAATCTGCCGGCCCGTATCACGCTGGGCGCCCGCGCCGCCGACGGCGTAGGTGAGTGTCAGCCGGCGCGCTTTATCCGGACGGACGTTTTTTTCGCCGAGGAAGTGCGCCACGTTGAATCCGTGCAGCGGCCGGAAGCGGTCGGCCGGGTCGAGGTGGATCAGCCGCTGTCCCATATCGGCGCGCAGCACATCGAGGTCGCGCCCGCCGAGCAGTTCGGTCGGAAGCGGGAAGCCGGTGAGGAAAATACGTTCGTCGGGCACACCGTAGCTCCTGAGCCGGTGCATGGCCCGTCCGCACGGCACGAGATAGCGGATGCGGCTGGCGGCGGGATCTTTGGCCACCCACGCGCGGCTGATTTCCGCGTCGCAGATAATGCAGTACACCGGCTGATAGCCGGCGCGGTCGGCGGCGATGGCCGGCAGCATAAATGAGGTGATCATCGGCAGCGGTTTGGAGCGCATTTTGGCAATCAGCTCCGCACCGATTCCTTTGCGGATCAGCGAGTCCATCAGCTTCACCTGATACGTCGGTTTGGAGAGATCCCGGCGCGGATAAAAGGGGGCGATTTTCTGCAGTTCGTCGAGCAGGCCGAACAGCGGTTTTCCAATGAGTGGAAACTGCTGAATGCGCGAGAGGGTTTCGTAGGCACGGCGCGTTTGGTCCCAGAGTTTTTTTTCGCGCGGCGAGCTGACGGATGCACTGCCGGCGGTCAGGATGCCTTCCTCGGCCATAAACTGCAGGGGCCATGTCGCACGCTGATGCCCCAGCCCCATATCGGCCGAAAGCACCCATGCACGAATGTCGCCGTTGGTCAGCATGTCCCCATCCTGCCGCGCTGTTCTATGGAAAACAAGACGGATTGCCGGGCGGTCCGCTTTTATTCCCGGAAACCAAGGGCGGCAATAATGGAGCGGGCTTTCTCCTCATGGCGTTTCGGAACCATCACGGCCATGCCTGCCGCGCCGAATCCGATTCCGCCAAAACGCACCGTGGAGGCGTTTTCGTTGTTCACGTAACAGAGAATATCCTTGTCTTCCAGGGCGTTCTGTATCAGGCCCGCCTGTGTTGTGTCGTACGGCCGGTATACAGAAACAAAATCTTCGCTGTTTATGCGGCTCATCATTCGCGTTGATTCGTCCTTCGTTACAGATCGTCTGGACCGATACCGACGATGTCGAGGACGCGGGTGAGGTCGTCGTTGTTGTAGTAGTCGATCTGGATGGACCCTTTGATTTTTTTGCCGTTGGCCAGCGTGCGGGTGCTGTTGATATGCACCGCGGTGCCGAAGTGCTGGTGCAGCTTTTCAGAGAGGTGGCGGATGTAGTCGGCGGGCAGGTCGGTTTTCTGAGCGCGGGGTTTTCTGGCCGGTTTTTTGAGCTTTTCGACGATTTTTTCGAGCGCGCGCACGGAGAGCCCTTCGCGCACGACGCGCGTGGCGAGCAGCTCCTTCTCGGCATCGATCTCAACGCTCAGCAGAACCTTGCCGTGTCCGGCGGAAAGCTGTCCGCCTTCCAGCATTTTTTTTACGCCTGTAGGCAGGTCGAGCAGTCGCAGGGTGTTGGCGACCGTCGCGCGGGCTTTGCCGACGCGCGTGGCGATTTCGTCCTGTTTGAGGCCGAATTTGTCGGCAAGTTCTTTATAGCCCTCGGCCTCTTCCATCAGATTCAGATCGTCGCGCTGCAGGTTTTCGATCAGCGCGATTTCGAGCGCTTCCTGATCGCCGATATCAAGGATAATCACCGGCACCTCGGCGAGATCGGCCGCGGCGGCGGCGCGCAGGCGGCGCTCGCCGGCGATCAGTTCAAAATGGTTTCCCTTCTGCCGGACGAGCAGAGGCTGGAGAATGCCGTGTTCTTTGACGGAGGCGATCAGCTCGCTGAGCGCTTTGTCGCGGAAGCTGCGGCGCGGCTGCAACGGGTTGGCCTTGATCTTTTTTGCGGAAATTTTTGTGATGCCGCTGTGGTCCGGGGCCGGTGCGTCCGCTGCGGGAGCCGTCACCTTCTTTTCCTGAATCAGGGCGTCAAGCCCGCGACCTAAACCAACTTTTTTTGCCATTTTTTATGTCCTCTTTTTCAACCCGCGAATCTGCACTAATTAACACGAATCACGGGGCTTGAATAGGATTTCTTTTCGACTCGATAGCAAAATCATTTTTTCAAAGTGACCATTTGAATCGCGGACTGTTTGGCCAAGGCGGCGGAGCCGCCTGTCTGCGTGCATCGCACAGGCAGGCAACCAAAGTGTCCATGAAGCGGGATGACTCATCCCGCTGATTCCGCATGGCCCAGCGCAACTAAACCGCTGATTCCGCGGATTGAAACGGAAGCAGTTTTTACCACCTCATTGAGCCCGAGCCTTCGGGCCGCTTACAGGTTCGCTGGAGATCTAAAGCACTTTTGACTGCGTCTCAGGTCTGCCCATAATTATTTTGCCGAAAGTATTCGTCGCACAGCGCGGCCACCCGCCGTCACTCTGCGAGCTTTGGCAGACAGGCCGACCGCACCTACAGTTCAATAACAGAAGTCAAGATGCATAAAAATCGCCGCAAAAAACACAAAAAAAAACAAACAGAAGAACACGAAGTCCGCCAAGGGAATTGACCCGGTATAAATCTTCGTGATCTTGGCGACCTTCTGTTAGAACCTTTGAACGAAGGTTCTATAGGCAGGTTCTGCTCCCAATGATTTTGTCGGCCATGATTTTGTCATGAAAATAATTCGCCCTGTCCGGGTTGTTCGGTTTTTGGTTTTGATTCCGGCGCGGGACCGCCGATCATGTTGAGAAACGCAGCTTCGTCGAGCACGGTCACGCCGAGCTCTTCAGCCTTTTTGAGCTTGGAACCGGCTTTTTCGCCGGCGACAACGTAATCGGTTTTTTTCGAAACGCCGGAGCTCACCGACCCGCCGCGCGCGCGGATGGCTTCGCCCGCCTCGTCGCGGCTCATGCTTTCCATGGTGCCGGTCAGCACAAACGTCAGTCCCGCCAGCTCATCGCTGCCGCCCGAAGCGGTCTGCTCAAAACGGACGCCGACGGCCTGCAACCGTTCGACGAGCTGGCGGTTTTCCAAGGCTTGGAAAAAGTCGGCGATGCTTTTTCCAACGATGGGACCGATATCGCGGATTTTTTCCAGAGTTTGAACGTCAGCGGCCATCAGGGATCCAATGTCGGGAAAATTCTCTGCCAGAATTCGCGCCGCACCGCTGCCGACGTGGCGGATGCCGAGCGCGTAGAGAGCCCGATCGAAAGGACGGCGTTTGCTGGCTTCGATTCCGGCAATCAGGTTGGCGGCTTTCTTCTCTTGGAAGCCTTCGAGGCCGAGGAGCTGTTCCTTTTTGAGGTCGTAAAGATCGGCGGGGCTTTTGACGAGTCCGGCATCAACGAGCAGATCAACAATGGACTCGCCGAGACCGTCGATATCCATTCCGTTGCGTGAGGCGAAGTGCGTGAGCCGGCGCTTGAGCATGGCGGGAGTGCGAAGGTCAGCGGCCCGCCAGGCCACTTCGCCTTCCTTCTTAACCGGTTCAATGCCGAGGGCCTGACAGGCCTTTTGCATATCAAACTCGACTTCGTCTCCGTTTCGTTTTTCGGTGACGACGCGCACAACAGCGGGAATGATTTCGCCGGCTTTTTCGACGATCACGCGGTCGCCGACACGGATGTCTTTGCGTCTGATTTCATCTTCGTTGTGCAGGGTTGCGCGCTTGACCGTTGTGCCGGCGAGTTGAACGGGATCGAGTTCAGCGACGGGTGTGAGCACGCCGGTGCGGCCGATCTGGATGGTGATTTCCCTCAGGGTTGTTTCGGCCTGTTCGGGCTCGTATTTGTAGGCGACGGCCCAGCGCGGGCTTTTGGCCGTGGATCCAAGCCGTTCATAGAGCCCGCGCTGATTGACCTTGATGACGCCGCCGTCCATCTCGAACGGGAAGTCGTGACGCATGTTCTCGAGTTCATCGAGTCTTTCGAGAACCTCGGAAATTTCGGCGCAGGCCCAGAACTTCGGCGTAATGCGTAATCCGTAATTCGTAAACGCTGCAAGCATCTCTTCGTGAGTTGTAAATTCCTGTGAACATTCGCCGAGGCCGTAGAAAACGGCGTCGAGCGGCCGCTGGGCAACGATGCGCGGGTCGAGTTGCTTGAGCGATCCGGCGCAGGCGTTGCGCGGGTTGGCGAACGGTGCCAGCCCGGCCTCCTGCCGTTCTTCGTTGAGCTGGGCAAATCCTTCGCGCGTCATGTAGACCTCGCCGCGCACCTCCAGCACAGAAGGGGTCAGTCCTATTATTTTAGTATTTTCGCCAGACACTAAAATAATAGGACTGACACCTTTTTTGTTTTTGTTTGCCAGCCGCAGGGGGATGGAGCGGATGGTGCGGATGTTGGCGGTGACGTCGTCGCCGGTGGTTCCGTCGCCGCGGGTGACGGCGCGTACGAGTGTGCCGTTTTCGTAGCGGAGCGAAACGGCGACGCCGTCGATTTTGGGTTCGAGTACGTAGGAACAGGCTGTTTCGCCGCTTGGGGTGAATTCCCGCGATGAACCGAGCCGTTTCTTTACCCGCCTGTCGAACTCAACCAGTTCATTTTTGCTGTAGGTGTTGGCGAGGCTGATCATCGGCACGGTGTGCCGGACACTCTCGAAGTCTTTGAGCGGCGCACCGCCGACGCGCTGCGTCGGGCTGTCGGGCGTACGCAGGTCGGGAAACTGTTTTTCGAGATCTTCGAGGCGGCGGAGCAGGGCGTCGTAGTCGCGGTCGGAGATTTCGGGGGCGGCCTCGACGTAGTAGAGGCGGTTGTGGCGCTCGATTTCGGCGCGCAGTTTTTCTGCTTCTTTCTGAGCCTGACCTTTTGTCTGCATCAGCAGACGCTAGCATGTGCCCGCTTTGGAGAAAAGCGGCAAGTGAATGCCGAATTACCTCGGGGCATTTCTTCCCACGAATCCGCACGAATGTGTACGAATTGAACACATGAAGAAAAACAACGGAAGGTGTCTGTAAATCATTTAAATCGGCACAAAGCGCAGAGC
>CAZITJ010000094.1:0-8791 GCA_964542135.1 uncultured Verrucomicrobiota bacterium | reverse complement strand
GAAAGAGGGCGTGATCTTGATTTTGTTACCGGGGATTTCGACTTTTTTTTCAGACAGCACCCGGAGTCCGTAATTCTTGACGAAGCGCAGGCGTCCCCGCAGCTTTTTGACGAGTTGCGAGGTGTTATTGATGAAAACCGCTCGCAAAAAGGTCGGTTTCTTCTGACAGGATCCAGCTCACCGGAGCTGGCGCGAAATATATCGGAAAGTCTGGCAGGCCGGGTGGCGATTGTTGAAATCGGCACATTGAAGATGAACGAACGGTACAGCGCGCCTCTCTCGCCGATTTATTCTATTTTGAGTGAAATGCCGCCGGATCAACATCTGGCTGCATTGAAAGAGATACCGGTTGCTCAGGACACCTCCAGAGTGCTGAATCATTTCCTGAAAGGCGGTTATCCTGAACCGACGGCGGAAGACCGGGAGGATTTTCTTGCCGAGTGGATGGTTCAATATGAACAAACCTATGTGCAGCGGGATGTTCGCCGCCTTTTCCCTTCGTTGAACACGGAAAACTACCGCCGTTTCATAACGATGCTTTCCGAACTTTCCGGAACGATTATCAATCGGTCCGAGATCGGTCGAACGTTAAGCGTAAGTGAGTCAGCCATACGGGACTATCTGGATATCGCTCAGGGAACCTTCATCTGGCGGATCCTGCCCAGTCTGAAGCGAACGACGAGCAAGTCGGTCGTTAAAATGCCGCGAGGCTTCCTGCGAGACAGTGGGCTGCTTCACCATTTGGTTCGTGTCCGCCGTCTTGATCAGCTTTACACACGACCCGGAACGGGCTCCGCGTTTGAAGGGTTTATGATTGAAGAGATCATTCAGGGCCTCAGCGCCGTACAAACGGCACCTTGGAACTATCATTTTTACCGCACCCGCAGCGGCGCAGAAGTGGATTTGATCGCGACCTCTCCGGACAACGTCCGCATTCCGGTAGAGATAAAGTTCGGAGAGCGTGTGCGCCGTTCCGACCTGCGGTCACTAACTGCATTTATTGATCAGGAAAAATGTCCCTATGGAATTCTGATTAATAATGCGCCTGAGGTATGCATGCTTACCGAGCGCATTCTTCAGCTTCCCGCCGGATGTTTTTAATGGGCGATCTCTTTACGCCGGCCGGCGGCGGCGGCCCGGACTCGCGAGACAAAGCCTCGACCGACTGCGGCGGATTCTGTATGACAGGTTCAACAAAGGAGACGATATGACCAGATGGGTTGTTTATCTTGTGTTTTTTCTAGGCCTTGCCGGATTTGCAGAGAATCTGCGAACCGACGAGCAACTGAACGGCTTGGCCTGGGTGCAGACGTCGCCTGAATATCACGTGTCTACTGTACAGGCGTTTCGACTTGCAGAGCGGCGGGTTCTGGACGCGCTTGCGGACAAGAAGATCACCGCGGCACTGGAGCAAACGGCAGATTATGAAGAGCTCCCGCCGGCGGTCATTGTGGATGTGGATGAGACGGTCCTCGATAATTCTCCGTTTCAGGCGAAGCTGGTGGCGGCCGGAAAAGAGTTTTCGCCGGCTCTCTGGGAGAACTGGGTTCAAAAGGCCCGGGCCGAAGCCATCCCGGGAGCCAAAGCATTTGTTGATTTTCTTAAAGAGCAGGGCGTCTCCCTGTTCTATGTAACCAACCGCAAGCTGGAAGAGCCGACCCTGAAAAATATCCGGGCGGCACTTGATCCGGATGTAACCGCCGACCGTCTGCTGTGCAAATATGAGCAGCGCGACTGGGTCTCAGACAAGTCCTCCCGCCGGAAAGAAATCGCAAAAACACACCGCATTCTTTTGCTGATGGGTGATGACTACAACGACTTTGCCTCTTTGGGGAAAATCGGCGCGGCCGAACGCGTCGCGCAGGCCGAAACGCATCAGGAACAGTGGGGCCGCTGCTGGATTTTGATAAGCAATCCGCTGTACGGTCATTGGGAACGGGCTTTATACGATTACGACTTCGGTCTATCCCGGCAGGAAAAAATCGACGCCAAGCTTCGTCATCTCAAACCCGCCCGGTAGCCGGGGTCACCTGCGCTTTTTCTTTTCGTTAAGATCCGGACGGGGGCGGGGGACGAACTTCAGAATAAGGGGGGCGCCTTCGAGGCCGAAGGCGGCCCGGATCTGATTGATGAGGTACCGTTTGTAGGAATCAGTTGCCCTTAACGTGTTGTTGCAGAATAATTTAATGAAAACGGGTTTTGTTCCGGCCTGTGTGGCGTAATACACCTTGAGCGGACGACCTTTGACGATGGGCGGCGGGTTTTTCTGCATGGCGTCATGAATGACGCGATTGAGTACGCCGGTGGTGAGCTTAAGCTGCACCTGACCTGCAATGTAGTCGATCAGCTCGACGCTGCGGCGGATATTGTAGCCGGATTCGGCGGACATGAAGAGCAGGGGGGCGAAGTCGAGAAAGGGCATTTCTTTTCGCAGCGCCGGCTCGTATTGCGTCTGCGTCACATCGGTATCCTCGGTAAGATCCCATTTATTAACGGCCAGAATGCACCCTTTTTTGGCCTCCAGTATTTTAGCGGCCAGTTTTTTGTCCTGCAGTTTCGGGCCTTCGGTGGCGTCCATGAGCAGAACGACAACGTCCGCACCCTCTATGCTCTGCTCCGCTCGCAGATTGCTGTAATGCTCCACCGCCCCGGAGCGCCGGTTGCGTCGGTTGACACCGGCCGTATCGATCAGCTGATAATGTTTGTCGCCGATGCTGAAAGGTACCTCTACGCTGTCGCGGGTGGTACCGGGAATGTCGGAGACAATCACGCGATCGTTTTTCAACAACCTGTTGATATAAGAGGATTTACCGGAATTGGGCCGACCGACCACCGCGACGCGCAACGGCTCGGTCTGCTCAGGCGGCGAAGCGGACGGCAGCGTTTCAAGGGCGGCATCCATCAACGGGCCGATACCGCGGTTGTGCAGGGCGGAAACAGGGAAAACAGGAAATCCGAGCATCTCAAATTCGACAGCATCTTCGTCACGCCCGGCATGATCGGCTTTATTGGCCGCCAGAAAGACAGGGCGACCGGCGCGGCGAAGAAGCCGGGCGGCCTCCTCATCCATCGGCAGCACCCCCGTGGTGATATCCACCACAAACAGAATTGCGGCGGCATCCTCAATGGCCACCGCGACCTGCGCATGGGTGCTGTCGATGATCACATCCTTCGCGGAGCCTGCATCCATTGTGCCGAGCCCGCCGGTATCGATCAGCTCAACGCGCTGTCCGTTCCATTCGGCCTCGCAGACGACACGGTCGCGCGTTACACCGCACTCTTCGTGCACAATGGAAACGCGCCGGCCGAGGATGCGGTTGAACAGCGCGGACTTTCCAATGTTTGGACGACCGACGATGGCAACAGATCTGGTTGGTTCTGACGAGCTCATACTGTTTTCTCAAAACGGGGCGATTCAAATCGTTATCGGTTCTGGAATATTGGATTAGGGAAATCATGGATTATTGAAAAGCGCCGGGCAACTCTTCCAATACACCAGCAAGGCCTCATTCCATTGTTCCATGAGCAACCGGTCCGGTTGCTCATGGACGGAATATTGAACGGGTTCAGGCTTGCAAAAGCAATCCTCTTTGCTTAAATACATATTTATACACAATCTCAACAAAACAAGGAGGGAGCTGTCATGGCCCGGATTACATTTAAAGGTTCACCCGTCAACACAATCGGCGAACTGCCCGCCAAGGGAAACGCCGCACCGGACTTCACGCTGGTGAAGCAGGATCTTTCAGACACCTCGCTTTCAGATTACAATGGTCAAAAGCTGGTTCTCAATATCTTTCCCAGCATCGATACCGGCGTTTGCGCCGCTTCGGTGCGCGCGTTCAATGAAAAAGCCGCATCGCTGGAAAACACAACGGTGCTGTGCGTATCGATGGATCTGCCGTTTGCACTCGGCCGCTTCTGCGGTGCGGAAGGCATCGAAAACGCGGTCACGGCCTCTGCGTTCCGCTCGAACTTCGGCGACCACTACGGAGTGACCATCGCCGACGGCCCGCTCGCGGGACTGCTGTCACGGGCCGTCGTCGTTCTCGACGAATCCGGCAGCGTGATCTATACCGAGCAGGTTCCCGAAATCGCTCAGGAGCCGGAATACGAAGCGGCTCTTGCCGCATTGGGCTAAAGCCTGCGGCGCGAAGGTCTTCAACCGTTCGCGCCCCTACAAACAAAACCCATGATTGTAGGGCCGGAAGGGTCATAGACCTTCCGGCCGCATTCTGTCAAAAAAGGAGCTGTCCCATGAAAAACGTTATCCTCGGTCTGCTCGGACTCGCCGCCGCAACCACGGCGGCCGGCGGATCGGTTTATGATTTTTCGGCCGACACCATCACCGGCGAATCGCAAACCCTGTTCGCATACGAAGGAAAGGTGCTGCTCATCGTCAACACCGCCAGCAAATGCGGCTTCACCAGGCAGTACGCCGGACTTCAGGATTTATATGAAGCGTATAAAGATCGCGGTCTGATCGTCCTCGGCTTTCCCGCCAACAATTTTCTGGGGCAGGAGCCTGGAACCAATGAGCAAATTGCGGAGTTCTGCTCGCTGAACTTCGGCGTGACGTTTCCAATGTTTGGAAAACTCTCGGTGAAAGGCGGCGACATCCACCCGCTCTTCGCCTGGCTCACCGCGCAGAGCGGCAAAAAGGTCTCCTGGAATTTCAACAAATTCCTGATCGGTCGCGACGGACAGCTCATCGAGCACTTCGGAAGCCGCACCGCACCGGACGATAAAAAACTGATCGCTGCCATCGAAGCCGCACTCAAGTAGTTTTAACCACGGAAGACACAGAACCCTGAACAATTACTTCCGTGTGTTCTGTGTATTCCGTGGTTTTATATCTCTGTCAGCCATTTCCAGTAGCGGACGGGCATACACTGCCGCTGGAGGCGGGGGTTGATGCGCTCGCGGAGGGTGGCAGACTGAAAATAGGTCTGCCACAGCGCCTGAACCGCTTCCTCGTTTTCCGAGGTTTGGAAACGTTCCGGCGCGGCGATGTAGTCCACGGTTTGCTTTGTCCAGGTCATGGCGATGCCTCGGCGCAAGTCGTGGATGATTCCGCGTTCAGCGGGCAGGCGCCGTCGGAAATGGTGGGCGAGCGGCAGCAGCACCTGATAATCGGGTTCAACCGGAGCCCACAGCGTGCCGTCGTCCAGCTCGCGGAAACGCAGCAGCCCTTTCAGGCGGTGAATCTCATGGCCCACCTTACGTGATGCATCATGCACCTTTTTTACGTGCGGGTTGGCGTGCCAGCGGTCGATTTCTTTTCCGCGAATCAGGCCCTCGTTGAGATAGTGATAAAGCGGCAGATCCAGGTTGGGCAGCTCGGATAAAAATACATACATCACATGCCGTACCGTTTCGGGCGAAATATCGGCGCGGATGCGCCCCATCAGTTTGCGGGCGGCGGACGGATCGGTTTGCACCATCACGTCGTTCCCGAAAAGCGATGCCTGCCGCCCTTCCTGCGGCTGGATGTCTTCCGGCGTCTGCAAAGAAGCCAGCGCGGCGGCCAGCGCGCTCAGCCTTCCATCAATCGAGTTGTCGTGTATGTAGGTAATCATGTGGTTCGTAGGACAGGCTTCCAGCCTGTCTGCTGCACGTGTATGGACAGGCTGGAAGCCTGTCCTACGTTGGTACGGTCAAATTTAACTCCATTTGATTGGGGGCGGCGCGTTTCCGAACATTGGAAGCGAGTAAAACCTGACGAACGGAGGCGCGCGGCATGCGCAGGGCGTCGAGCGGATCGCGCCCGGCGCAGGTGATGAAAAACTGCGCACGTTTCATGACCACACCGAACGTCGGCAGATCTTCGCGGCGCAGAGCGGCAATGCGGCGGGAGGAGACCATGCGCTGCGCGGAGCGGAAGCCGACGCCGGGGATGCGCAGCAGCTCTTCGTAGGGCGCGCGATTGACGTCGATCGGAAACCGCTCCGGGTTGCGCAGTGCCCAGGCGGTCTTGGGATCGATCCGTTCATCAAGGAACGGCGCATCGGCCGGAAGGATTTCATCGCAGTCAAAATGGTACAGCCGCATCAGCCAGTCGGCCTGATAGAGGCGGTGTTCACGAAGCAGGTGAGGGCGGGTTCCAGTGACGGCCGGGTTGACCGGAATGTAGGCGGAAAAATAAACGCGCTTGAGCCCGTAGCGGCGGTAGAGGCCGTCCGAGAGCGTCAGGATGCGGCGGTCGTCTTCGGGCGATGCGCCGACGATGAGCTGCGTGCTTTGCCCGGCAGGGGCGAATAGCGGCGCTTTTTTGCTTTTTTTGCGCTCGGCGCGGCTTTCGGCGATGCCGCGGCCGATGCTGCCCATGGGCGTCAGGATATCGTTTTTGGTTTTCTGCGGGGCGAGCTGTTTGAGCGATTCCTCGGACGGCAGCTCGATATTCACGCTGATGCGGTCGCAGCAGAGACCGGCGCGACGGACCAGCTCGTTGCTCGCGCCGGGAATCGTTTTTAAATGGATGTAGCCGCCGAAGTGCTTTTCTTTACGGAGCATCTCAACGACCGTAACGAGCCGCTCCATGGTATAATCAGGACTTTTTTCAACCGCGGAGCTGAGGAACAGGCCCTCAATGTAGTTGCGGCGGTAAAAGTTCATGGTCAGTTCAACCACCTCCTCGGGAGTGAAGGAGGCGCGCGGCAGGACGTTGGAGCAGCGGCTGACGCAGTAGGCACAGTCGTAGACGCAGCGGTTGGTGAACAGAATTTTCAGCAGGGAGACGCAGCGCCCGTCCGGTGTCCAGCTGTGGCAGATGCCGGACGAGGCGGCCTCGCCGGTACCGCCGCGGTTTTTGCGCGACGATCCGCTCGACGAACACGACGCATCGTATTTGGCTGCATCGGACAGTATTTTTAATTTATCCTGAACCGTCATGTATCTGTGAACAAATTGGAGTGACGAACGTCCAATGATAGCAGAATGGTCAAGCAAATGAAACGGTACATGCTCATCTTTGTGCTTCTGTTTAACGCGGGGGTTGTTATGTCTGAACAGGTTGAAAAAGCCACCTTCGCCGCCGGCTGTTTCTGGGGGGTGGAGTCCGCCTTCCGGCAGATTGAGGGCGTACAAGATACACAGGTCGGCTATACAGGGGGGCACACGGAAAATCCGACGTATCGTGAGGTCTGTTCCGGTCGGACCGGACACGCCGAGGCGATCGAAGTGACGTTTGATCCCGAACAGGTCTCCTTCGGCGAACTGGTCGCGTTCTTCTTCAACATGCACGATCCCACGCAGGTGGATCGTCAGGGGCCGGACATCGGCTCCCAGTACCGCTCGGCCGTTTTTTTCCACTCTCCGGAACAAAAAGTCGCCGCCAACGCCGTCAAAACCGATCTGGAGGAAAGCAAAAAATACCGGCGTCCGATCGCCACGCAGATTGTTCCCGCAGCACTCTTCTACCGCGCGGAAGAATATCACCAGCGCTATTTTGAAAAGAAGGGCGGGCCGTCCTGCCACCGTTTTTAGTCCGTTCCACTCTTTTCCAAGCGAATTCTTGCCGCATGGATTCTCACACTTCATGAAGTGTGAGAATTATTATTATCCGGGCATTGGCCGTAAACCCGCTTTGAGAAACGGCATATACACGCTATACTCTGCTCAGCGTGAAATTGGCAATTTACAACCTGACGTCTACCGTGCAGTCCGGCGGAGTTGAAACGCGCTGCCGCGAAATGGGGCGGGCGCTGACCGCGCGCGGTCATACCGTGCACCTGTTCGGGGGAGAGGCTCCGAATGTGCTGCCGGTCGAGGGAGTGGCGCGAACCCTTCTCTATCCGTTTACTCCACGCGATCGTTTTCCAAACTTCGGAACCCGCTTTCGCAAGGCCATGGAGCGTGTAAGTTTCGGCCGCCACGCCGTGCGCGACCTGGCTGCGGGGGCCTATGATGCCATCTATCTGGTGAAACCGTTCGACATCCCGTTTGCGCTGCATGCACGCCGGAAGTCAGGGGCCCGTGTTATCTATGCGTCCGGCGGCACAGAGTTTTTCCCGGGATACGGCCCTTTGATACGCCGCGTGGATCTTCTCTTTGCCTGCAGCCGGTTTAATGCCGCGCAAATCAAACATCGCACCGGCCGAAAGCCGGTTGTACTGCCCAACGGCGTAAACGTCACCCGTTTTACTCCCCGTGAACCGGATCCGCGGGTACTGGAGGAAATCGGCGTGCAGCCCGGGGAAAAGATTCTGTTCAGTGCCTGCCGGCTGATCGGGCTCAAAGGTCTTGATTTTGCACTGCGGGCCGCGGCATTGCTCGAGCAGCGGGGCCTGCGCATCCGCTTCGTTCTCGCCGGAGACGGTCCGGCCCGGACCGATCTGGAAACGCTGGCCCTTGAGCTCGAACGAGAATCCCGCACGGTGTTTCTGGGGAGTCGGCCCAACGAAAAACTTCCCGATTATTATGCTGCGGCGGACGCGGCAGTATATCCCAGCGTGGCCGACGAAACCTTCGGGATCGCCATGGCTGAAGCCCTGGCCTGTGGCGTGCCGGTTGTTTCCTCTCGCGTCGGCGGAATCCCGGATGTGGTGATTGAGGGCACCGGTCTGCTGACCCAGCCCGCGGACTCGACAGGGTTAGCCGACGCCCTTGAATATCTTCTCACCAACGCCGAACAGCGCGCGGCGATGGGCCATGCCGGCCGCGAATGGATTGCGGGGCATCGAAGCTGGGCCGCCGCCGCTGAAAAACTGGAAGGGTTTTTATCAGCCTGACATCTTTTCGTAACAGTTTAGCTGTTTTTAGCGCTAGCGGCAGGTGGAAACAGAGCGTCTTG
>CAZITJ010000093.1:2346-8827 GCA_964542135.1 uncultured Verrucomicrobiota bacterium | reverse complement strand
CAGATCGCGCCGCGTGAGCGGTTCGGTCCATTCATGGGTCCCGATGTTTTTTTCGCCCTGCATGCAGCGATGAAGCAACGAGGCTATCGTGCTGGAAAGCCGTTCGGCAGGCAGCCCGATGTGATCCTCGGCCAGCACATTGAGCAGGGTTTCCGCGCTGCGGCTGAACCAGCGGATTGCGCCGTCCGGGCCGATGGCGATAATCCCGACCGGGATGGCCTGCAGCAGATTTTCGGCCATCGCCTTTTCAATGGCGATATTTTCGTGCAGCAGGGAGTTTTCGATGGTGACAGAGATCTGTTCGGCGAGCTGCATGAGTTCATCGATGTCCCGCGAGCGCAGCGGAGCGCCGGATGCGGAGCGGCCGAGACAGAGCCAGCCGATCAGCCGGCGGCGGCCGAACAGCGGAAGAATGGCTTCTGCACCGGTTTCATCGAGCGTGCGCTCAAGCAGCAGCCGTTCATCGATCTGTTCAATATGCCGCAGCATCGAACGGGAAATGCTGTGAGCATGGAGCTGAAGCCACTGGACAAAGGGATGTGCGGGCGTGTAGTCGAGCTCCGCGGTGTCCGGCAGGCATTTGACGCCGGCTCGGAAGCTGTAGGGCCCTTCATGGGTGACCGCAAAAAGGGCAACACGGGCGATGCGTGTGCAACTGGCAACGCCCTCCACAATGCTTTCGAGCATGATTCCCAGATTGTCAAAGCGCCGGAACGCGCCGGAAAAATGGTGCAGAGAGGCGGTGAACGAACCGTTCGGAGCCGCCGGCTCGGCCGGGGTGGATGCGGGCGAGGGAATACGTTCCCGCAGAATCCGGTTTTCCTCTTTCAGGCGCAGATGCGACTGCGCCTGTGCGAAAAGCGTCTGAAGACGCAACCGGTCCACATCGACCGGTTCGATGGCATAGACCCCGGCGGCGGCGGCCTGCAGGCCGGGGTCCGAGCGGGCTTCGCCGAGAACAATGATCCGTGTTTCCGGAAAATCGCGTCCCAGCCGGGACAGGAGCGCGGCCGCGCCGGACGCGCAGAGATCCACAAACAGAATGGTCGCTGCATTCTGGCGCAGAAGCATTTCAAGACTGTCGGGATCGTTGATGTGGCGGACGTCGGACCGGGTGTGTAAGCAGCCCCGGATGCGCTGCAGCAGGTCGCTGTTCTGTGTATAGATCATACTGCCGGGCCGTGCACTCATGAGACCGTCCTTTGTTTTTTCTGAAGCAGCGGGAACTGAATATGGAACACCGTTCCGGTCCCCGGTTCACTTTCCACATCAATCGATCCGTTGTGTTCCTGAATAATTCCGTGGGACACGGACAGACCGAGACCGATCCCCTGCTCCTTGGTTGTAAAGAAGGGATCAAAAATACGGCTGAGCTCAGCGGGCGGAATGCCGCAGCCGGTATCCCGGATATCGAGCTGAATAACGGGCCCGGCACAATCGTCAGCGGCATGGGGAAACGCCGGGGTTTTCAGTGATGAAACAACGGTGAGGGTCCCGCCGGCGTCCATCGCCTGAATGGCGTTCAGGAAAAAGTTGACGAACATCTGATTGAGCTGTTCGGCATCGGCTTCGATGAGATGGCGGCCGGCCTCCAGCCGGCTGTCGAGGCGGATGCCTTTCTGCGCGAGCTGCTGTTCAACCAGCCGCAGTGAGTTTTCGACGGTCTGATGCAGGGACACCGGGGCCAGCGCGGCCCGGGCGGGACGTGCAAAATTCAGCAGGCGGTTGACAATGGTGTCGATGCGTTTGACCTCCTGCCCGACCAGATCGAAAAAGGTCTCGCGGAAATCGCTTTCAGCATATTGGCGCGGCAGCAGCTGGGTAAAGGTTTTGATGGTGACGAGCGGATTCTTGATTTCGTGAGCCATGCCTGCGGACAGGGTTCCGATGCTGGCAAGGCGGTCGGTTCGCCGGATCTGTTCTTCCATTTTTTTGAGCTGGGTCATGTCGTTAAACACCAGCAGGGCGCCCAGCGGGCGGCCGGTATGCCCGTGAAACAGGGCCGCACTGAGCCGCACGGGGACATCCTCGCCGTGCAGGCGAATGGTTCCGTCCCGGTCGCGGAAACTCTCCCCGGTCTGCAGAACATTTTCAAGGCCCTCGACGAGCAGCGGCGGCAGGCGGGTCATCGCGCGGTTGAGCACATCGGCTTCGGACAGTCCGGTGAGCTGCTGCGCCTGCTGGTTAAACACCGTCACGGTTTGATCGGCATTGACAGCGATGATGCCGCTGGTGAGTGAATCGAGCAGAATCTCGTTATAGATTTTTCCGTTTTGAACCGCGGTGTACAGATTGGCGTTTTCGAGGGCCACGACGAACTGATCGCAGAGCATCTGCAGGGTGTGCTGATCGCGCAGATCGTAGATGCGCCCGGATTTTTTCGGTCCGAGCAGCAGAACCGCTTTCAACTCGTTTCGCAGAAAAAGACCCATGGCAATGGCGGCATGGAGGCTTTTGAGTTCACGGCGGGCGCCGAGCACCGTCGGCGTGGGCCGCCACCTACCGCGCCCCCTTCACCATCACCTATGAAGGCGACAATGAACTCTCCACCGGATCCAAAAGCACCATCAGCGCCGACATTGAATATCCGGCCATCGCGGCACTGGCCTACGGGATTGAATTCACCGACACGCTGCGCGCCGAACTCAACGGAGAGTGGATTGAATTTTCACAGTATGAGCAGTTGACCATTAACGACAGCGACCCGCGGTTTGCCACCGTGGTTCCGCAAAAGCTGAAAGACACATGGACCGCCGGACTCGGCCTCTCATGGGACTTGATCCCCCAATGGACGCTGCGCTCCGGCTTCATGTACATCGAAAATCCGACCCCGGACGAGACCTACAGTCCGCTGGGACCCGATGAAAACCAGAGCGTACTCTCGCTGGGTCTCGGTTATGAAACCGAACACCATGCGGTTGACATCAGTTATGCATACGGCCTGTTCAACGGCCGCACCGTACAGGATTCGGTCAACAGCCCGGACGGCCATTATGATTACGATGTCCACCTGCTCGCCCTCTCCTACAGCTTTAAACTGTAATCCGCCAACCCCCGCTCCGCGACATGTCAAAAAACCGTCTGCTGGTGATCGATGATGAACTCGGGCCGCGCGAAAGCCTGCGCTTCCTGTTCAAGGATCTGTACGATGTAACCTGCGCCGAATCGGTCGATCAGGCCGTTGAAATACTGAAAACCTCCCCGGCCGACTGCATCATCACGGACATTAAAATGCCGGGCAAAAGCGGCATTGAAGGCCTGAAGGAAATCCGGACAATCGATCCGCACGTCTCCGTCATCATGCTCACCGGTTTCGGTTCCCTTGAAACCGCCCAGGAAGCCATCCGCCACGGGGCCACCGACTATATCAAAAAGCCCTTTGACACGGATGAAATCCGCGACACCGTCGCCAACTACATGCAGCGCACCCGAATCAACCGCAAACGCATCGAGGCCACAGACCATCTCGAAGGCCTGACCGCTCAGCTTCAGGAGCAGCTCGATGCCAAAGAACTGCTCGCCTCGCTCGGCGAGGAATCCTCCGAATTTGTTCACGATCTGGGCAACCCCCTGAGCGTTATCAACGGATATGTCCAGATTCTGATCAACGACATCAAGGATCAGAAAAAACAGGACAAAGTCGTCAACGTCGGCTATCTGGAGCAGATTGAGAAAAGCGTCTCGCGCTGCCGCGACATGCTGAATCTATGGCGGGAGCGCTCCCGCCGGGTGGACTCCTCCATCCAGCAGATCAATCTCGGCGATCTGGTCACCGAAATCGCTGAAAACGCACGGACACTGGCCGCCGAAAAAGGCGCATCCGTCTCGCTTGAAAACGGCCCGGACGACTGCCTCATCGAAGGGGACAGCGTTCAGGTTTTCCGCGCCATTCAGAACATCATCGGCAATGCCGTCGAGGCCCTGCCGGCCTCCGGCGGCATCCTGACGGTTCGCTGGCGGGCTGACGGACGCCGCGCGCTCGTCGAAGTGGAAGACAACGGCGGGGGATTCCCGCCTGAAAAACTCGCGGACATGCAGACCCGCTATTACACCACCAAAGGCGAATCCGGCGGAATGGGACTGGGGCTGTTCATCACCAAAAACATTGTCGAAGCCCACGGCGGATCGCTCATCCTGGCCAACAACGACACGGAAACCGGTGCTTTTGTTACACTGGCCTTTCCGCGCATCCGCTGAGTCCCCCGGCCTGCATATGGCCGGGCCTTCAGGAACAGCCGGTGCGGGAGCGGCAGACGGTTTTTCATCCGGGGCTGATTCGTCCGTCGGCCCGCCGCCGGTCAGCACAAAAAAACTGTCGAAAAACCGGATACCGCGCGACCACCACCGCGATTACACATAACGCACACCGATCCCGAGACGCTTGCCTTGCGCGAAGATCCGGGAGCATGGCCCGAAAAGATATTGCTCGCGAAAAGCAAAAGACGGGTGGTAAAAATCTTCTGCTGAATTTTGCGAAGAACCCGCTGAAGAGTACGCTCAGGATTAAAAATGAGGACACAATCCCCGGAACCCGATGTATGGCGCTACGACCTCGGCGGCGGCTGGGCCGCTCTCGCCGGGAAGACCGACGCCGACAACGACCGGCTCAGCCTGAAAACCGCGCGCGCCAACGATCTGTGGTTTCACGTGCACGGCCTGCCCGGCAGCCATGTCATCCTCCAGGGGCCGGACGGCGAAACGCCCGATCCCGCAACCGTCAAACAGGCCGCAGCCATCGCCGCCTGGCACAGCAAAGCGCGTAATGCCGGAACCGTCCCCGTCTCCTGCACCGAAGCCGGACACGTCAGCAAGCCGCGCGGCGCCAAACCCGGAACCGTATCCATCAAGCGGGAAAAGAAAATCAAAGTGGCCCCCGCCCTGCCGGAACAGAGGCTGATTTAAATCTACTTTAAATCTTCGGCGATGGTGGCGAACTGCTCCAGAGCGGCTTCGAGGTCTTCGGTAATTTCAAGGGCAATCACGTCGGGATCCGGCAGGCAGGCGGAATCTTCGAGGGATTCATCCTTGAGCCAGAAGATGTCGAGGTTGGCTTTGTCGCGCTTGATCAGTTCGTCGTAGCTGAAGCACTTGAACCGTTCGGACTCTTTCCGTTCGTGGCGGCTCCCAAGGCAGGGCAGGCTCTCTGAGCCGGCCGCGGACGCCTGCGGAGAGGCGTCCCTACCAAAAAAGCAATTCACAAAATCATCGAGGTCGGAGCGCTTGAGCGGATTGGCTTTGAGCGTGAAGTGCATGTTGGTGCGCAGATCATAGATCCACAGCTTTTCCGTCCACGGTTTTTCCTGCGCGGGTTTGCGGTCGAAGAAAAGCACGTTGGCCTTCACGCCCTGGGCATAGAAAATTCCGGTCGGCAGACGCAGAAGCGTATGCACATCCGCCTGCTTGAGCAGCTCGCGGCGAATGGTTTCGCCCGCGCCGCCCTCAAACAATACGTTGTCCGGAAGCACCACGGCGGCGCTTCCATGCTGTTTAAGGATGGTAAAAATGTGCTGCAGAAAATTGAGCTGTTTGTTGCTGGTCGATGCCCAGAAATCATCGCGGTTAATGATCAGCTTTTCTTTTTCCTGCTCTCCGGCTTCGTTGACGATGGTGACGCTGCTCTTTTTGCCGAACGGCGGATTGGCCAGCACCATCTCATATTCCCCGTGCTTACCGGACAGCGCGTCTTTGGTGGCAACCGGCAGTTCCTTGGCATCCGGCTCACCGCCGATCCCGTGCAGCAGCATATTCATCGCGCAGAGGCGGGTCACGCTATCCACCAATTCAATGCCGAACAGCGTTTCATTGCGAAGGGCCTTTTTCTGATCGCGGTCGAGATCGTAATGCGTCGCCAGATAATCATGCGCCGCCAGCAGGAAGCCGCCGGTTCCGCAGGCCGGATCGCAAATCGTCTGTCCCGGTTGCGGAGCCATCACATCCACCATCGCGGCAATCAGCGCGCGCGGGGTAAAATACTGTCCCGCCCCGCCCTTCACGTCCGACGCATTTTTCTCCAGCAAACCCTCGTAAGCATCGCCCTTCACATCCGACGCAATCGTCGTCCACTGCTCCTTATCGATCAGCTCCACAATCAGGCGACGCAGCTTAGCCGGATCCTGAATGCGGTTCTGCGCCTTGCGGAAAATCAGCCCCAGCATGCCCTTCTGCTTGCCGAGATGCTCCAGCACATGACGATAATGCGTCTCCAGCTCATCGCCGTCGCGCTCCATCAGGCTCGGCCAGCCGTAGCCCTCCGGCACGGCAGATGGTTTGCCGCGCAGTTGCGCCTGCTCCTCCGCCATCTTCAGAAACAGCAGATAGGTCAGCTGCTCCACATAATCGCCATACGACAGGCCGTCATCGCGCAGAATGTTGCAGTAGTTCCAGAGTTTGGAAACGAGTTGTTGGGGGTTGGTCATCTATAAATCTCCATCATTCAAATTGCCGTATGTTTTCGGAACAGTGCAGAAAGCACGAACAGCGT
>CAZITJ010000093.1:0-2246 GCA_964542135.1 uncultured Verrucomicrobiota bacterium | reverse complement strand
AGCTTTTCACCGCAATTTGCAATGGCCAAGCGCATCTGTTCCAGCCGTATCGTTTTTCCGGAATGGCTGTCGGCAACCAGCTCCATGGCTTCCCGAAGGACGGCAAATGCCCTGCGAGGGTGGCCGCAGGTTGCAACGGCCAAAGCCCAGAAAGCATCCCTTTCAATAAAACGATCAACGGTTGACGGCCATTTTCTGCACTTCAACCGACGCTGAATTATTTCAAACAGCTCCTGTGGGGGGAATGAACGCAGTTCAACCAGTCGGCCAAATGAAAACGATGCCGCCTCCTCGGTTCCCGGCAAATGGTCATTGATCCGGTCGGCAAAGCTTTGATCAAGCGTAACAACAAAAGGAACATCCAGGCTGGAAAACATGCCGTCAATGGTCTGGGAAAACTTGGTAATAAAACGAAAATAGGCATCGTTGTCATCCAGCAGAAATTTTGCGCGTTCGAGGTTGTCTATAATCACGACGAACGGCGCTTTCTTATTTTCGGCAATATTCCCGATCAGGGTCAGCGCCGTCTCTTCCGTATGTTGCGCAAGCTCACGTTCTTCCTGCTCCTTGATTCCGGTTTTGAGGGCAAGATTCAGCATAGCCTTCCATCCCGCCTCTCCGGACGCTTCGACCGCCGAGGTATATTTAATACTGTTTTGAACCCGCTCCAGTTCCTGATCGACCTTCAGCTTCAGTTTGGCCAGAACCTTCACGCTGCCTGCTTTGATTTCACGAAGAATTGCTGCCAGAACTTCGCGGTAAAGCAGGTTTTCACTGGCACCGCTCATTTGAACGACAACAACCGGGTATTCTTCACTTCCAGCCCACTCTTCCAGCTTGTAGATCACAGAACTCTTTCCCGAACCCTGAGCGCCGAACACTCCGGACAAAGGATTGCTCAAGGCATTCTGCAGACGCCGCAACTCGGTTCGGCGGTCAACAAACAGCTCCAGTCCGGAACCGCGCAACACCCGGTCATCAAACGGATGCTGCTTAAATCCCCAAAACTTCAATACGGGTGTAACGATGGTTTTTGCAGCCATTATTTTCCTCCCGGATATTTACCACACGACAGGCCGTCATCGCGCAAACACAAAGTGAGGCTGGCTCGAAGAGACAGCAGCGCAGCGGCAACGTTGCAGGTTTTCCAGAGTTTGGACACGAAGTGAGGCCGGCTCAAAAAGACGGCAGCGAAGCGGCAAACCAGTTGTTGCGGGCTGGTCATAAATACACAATCTCCTTTTCGGGATCACATTCCGATAAAATACACGCCAGCATTCCGCCGGGATTCAAATGCCCGACCACCATGCGGTCGCAATGCTCCAAAACATATTGATTACACCACGCCGCCCGGCGAACACTCGGAGCATCAATTTCCTCATCAAACGGCGAAACGATCAGCAATTTTCCATCTTCGATCGCCACACGGGTTTGACGCGCCAAACCCTCTTCCTGCCCCCAAGGCTTTACCCAAATCAACGGCCGACCGCGCTCCAGGCCTGCCTGAAATACCGCCCGCTCCATTGGCGAAAGAAATCCACTCATCACCGCCTCGCCAGACTTCACCGGCAAACGGCCATGCGACGTGTTTGCGCCCCGCGATGCCAGAAAACCAGTCTTCAGCAATTTCATCAAATCCCGATTTCCGACGAACTGCGGCTCGCCGACATTCATCACCGCATCAAAATTTCGGGGATTAAATCGAATATATTTCCGAATTTCCTCCAATGCCTTTTCATCGGGCACAATCACATCCCAATAATTCCGATGCCATATTGGCGATGCGCCCGCCGCGACGGGCTCCTGCGCACGCGGCATCAAACCCCGGCGGCGAATCTCCCGCGTCACCGCCGCCTTATACGCCCCGACAATCGTGCCCAATGCCCCCGCAACAGGCTTCCCGAACTGCGGGCGGCACGGGCTTGATGCGCACGGATTTGATGCATCAAATCCCTTCCGCAACCACACAACCCCATGCACATGATTGGGCATCACAACAAACTCATCCAATTCAACTTCACTGCGAAGGCTTGCGCTCCTGAGCCATTCCTCTTCCGCAATCTTCCCCACATCATTCAGCACCATCCGCCCATTCACCACCGCCCCGAACAGCGAGCGGTTCCTGCGCGCATTGATCGTCACAAAATAACAACCCGCCGAGGTGTAATCCCACCCCTTCCTGCGGATGCTCTGACGGTTCGGAAGCGCCTCGCCCATTACACCAACTCCCCCTCAAAGGCTTTTTT
>CAZITJ010000092.1:4334-8845 GCA_964542135.1 uncultured Verrucomicrobiota bacterium | reverse complement strand
AATGAGTGCGAAAAATAAAAAAAACATGAGCTGTTGACTCTTAAATCCAATCCTCCAATAATCCGTTATTCCAATCATCCGGTATGTCAGGGAGGTTCCCATGTGGGACTATACAGACAAAGTAAATGAGCATTTCCGCAATCCGCACAATGTCGGAAAAATAGAAAAACCCGACGGCGTCGGAGAAGTCGGTTCGCTGGCCTGCGGCGATGCGCTGAAGCTCATGTTCAGGCTCGACGACGAGGGGCGCATTGCAGACGCCAAGTTTCAGACCTTCGGCTGTGCCAGTGCCATTGCGTCTTCTTCGGCCCTGACCGATCTGATTATCGGCAAACCCCTGGAGGAGGCGGAAAAAATCACCAATCAGGATATCGCCGATTATCTCGGCGGGCTGCCGAAGCAGAAAGTCCACTGTTCGGTGATGGGGCGCGAGGCGCTCGAAGCCGCCATCTACAATTACCGCACCGGAAAAAAACTTGATAAAACGCTCGACGGCGAGGTGGTCTGTCACTGCTTCGGGGTGACCGATAAAGAGGTCGAACAGATCGTTCGTGAGCAGAAAATTCAGACGCTGGAAGACCTGACCAACGCCTGTAAGGCGGGCGGGGGCTGCGGCAACTGTCTGCCGGATCTTCAGAAAATAATCGATCGCGTTCAGGACGAGCAGAAGGCCGCCGATTCGGATGTGCCGGCGATGACCAACCTGCAGAAAATCCATTTAATCGAGGATGTCATTGATCGCGAGATCCGTCCGGCGCTGCGCCAGGACGGCGGGGATCTCGAACTGGTGGATGTGGACGGTGATACCGTGAAAGTTCGTTTTCGCGGTGCCTGCTCCGGCTGCATTATTTCCGAGATTACCCTGAAGGATGTGGTGGAAACGCGACTGAAAGAGAACGTCTCGCAGAATATCGTTGTGAAAGAGGTTAAATAAAGGCTGACCGCGGAATACACTGAACACACGGAAGCAGGGTTGAACGTTGGGAGTGCGAATCCCGGACATTCCCGGAAAAGTGAAATAGAGCGGATTTAAAACGGATTTCTGTGTATTCAGTGTATTCCGTGGTGAGAAGAAAATATGAAGACTGTTTATGTAGACAACAATGCGACGACGCAGATTGCCGACGAGGTGCGCGAGGCAATGATTCCGTTTTTCACGGATCTGTGGGGCAATCCGTCCAGCATGCACACCTTCGGCGGACAGGTGAAAAAACATATTGAGGCGGCCCGCGAACAGGTGGCCGCCCTGGTCGGTGCAGCCGACCCGCAGGAGATTACGTTTACCGGCTGCGGATCGGAAAGCAATAATCTGGCCATTCGGGGCGGGGCCGAGGCCCTGGAGAAATTTCCGTATATGATTACCTCCAAGGTGGAGCATGCGGCGGTGTCGGGACCCTGCCACTACCTGGAGGATCGCGGCTTCCGGCTGACCAAACTCGATGTGGATGAGCGCGGCCGGATCGATCTCGATACGCTTCAGCGCGAGCTGAAGAGCGGAAAAAGTCTGACGTCCATCATGTGGGCCAACAATGAAACCGGTGTGATCTTTCCGGTCGGTCTGATCGGTGAGTTGGTGCATGAATTCGGCGGGGTGTTTCATACGGATGCCGTGCAGGCCGTGGGGAAAATCCCGATGAAGGTCCGCGAGCTGCCGATCGACATGCTTTCACTCTCCGGACACAAGCTGCATGCCCCCAAAGGCGTCGGCGCGCTCTATATCCGGCGCGGCACCAAGGTCAAGCCGCTGGTGCTCGGCGGTCATCAGGAACGCGGCCGGCGGGCCGGAACCGAAAATGTTCCCTACATCGTCGGTCTCGGCGTGGCCTGCGATCTGGCGGCACGGAAGCTCGACGAGGAAAACACCCGTGTCCGGGCCCTGCGCGACCGCCTGGAAAAGGGTATCCTCGAGTCCTGCCCGGGTTCGCGTGTGAACGGCGACCCGGACGGGCGCCTGCCCAATACGACCAACATCAGTTTTGACTACGTCGAGGGCGAGGCCATTCTGCTGATGCTCGATGACCGCGGCATCTGCGCATCGACCGGTTCGGCCTGTGCCTCCGGCTCGCTCGAACCCTCTCACGTGCTGCGGGCCATGAATGTGCCCGGCGTTTCCGTGCACGGCTCCATCCGCCTCAGCCTCAGCACGTATAACACCGATTCCGATGTGGATACGGTGCTGACCGAGCTGCCGAAAATTATCAAACGCCTTCGCGAACTTTCACCGTTTGTTTAGAATTCTCTCCGAGAATTCTATTTCCATATTATAGCGGTCATTCCCGGTTAAATAATGAAAGGAGAGAACATGAATAAAGCCCTTACAAAAATAGAGATACCGAATACGCAATCCCGCAGCGGCAAGGTGCGCGAAATTTTTGATGCGGGCGATAAGCTGCTGTTTGTGGCCAGCGACCGTATCTCCGCATTCGACTGCGTCATGCCCAACGGCATTCCGCAGAAAGGGGAGGTGCTCACGCAGATCTCCAGGTTCTGGTTTGAACGCACCGGCAATGTCGTCAAAAACCACATGATCAGCACGGACGTCAGCGAGTACCCCGCGCCGTTCAGCGACTATGCCGATCAGCTCAAAGGCCGCTCCATGCTGGTGCAGAAAACCGAGGTGCTCCCGGTCGAATGCATCGTCCGCGGCTACCTCATCGGCTCCGGCTGGAAAGAATATCAAAAAAGCGAGACCATCGGCGGCATGCCGCTACGCTCCGGCTACCAGCAGGCGAGCCAGCTCGACGAGCCGATTTTCACGCCCTCAACCAAAGCCGAGCAGGGCCTGCACGACGAAAACATCTCCTTTGATCAGATGAAAGAGATTGTCGGCGAAGAAAAAGCCGAAAAGCTCAAAGACATCAGCCTGCGTCTCTATAAAGAAGCCGCCGAGTACGCCCTCACCAAAGGCATCATCATCGCCGACACCAAGTTTGAGTTCGGTGAACTCGACGGAGAGATTATCCTGATCGACGAAGCGCTCACACCGGACAGCTCCCGCTTCTGGCCCGCCGACAGCTACGAAGTCGGCTGTTCGCCCATGTCCTTCGACAAACAGTTTGTTCGTGACTATCTCGAAACACTCGACTGGGATAAAACCCCGCCCGCGCCGGAACTTCCCGCCGAAATCGTCGAAAAAACACAGGCCAAATACCTCGAGGCCTACGAACGCCTTACAGGCGGGGAATTATGAAGTCTGAAACTTGAAACCTGAAAAGGATAAATGGAGCACGAGGTAGAAAATCTAAAGGCTCGCACCAAACGATATGCCTTAGACGTTATTCGGCTCTATAAAATCCTTCCCAAAAACCGGGACGAGGTTCGGATTGTTGGCAAACAGTTTATTCGTTCCGGCACATCCGTAGCCGCCAATTATCGCGAGGCCTCACGTGCCAGAAGTCGTCCAGAGTTCATTTCTAAAATAGAAATCTGCGCACAGGAAGCCGACGAAACTCAACTTTGGATGGAATTGCTTGAGGAGGGGTGCGGTTTTGAACACGAGCTGGTAAAAGCAGTTTGGAACGAGTCAGATGAGCTGATTGCAATTTTCGTCACGATGTCCAAAAACACGAAGGCTGGCAGTTGATTTTTCACATTTCACATTTCAGGTTTCATCTTTCATGAGAGCTTTGCTCGAACAGTTTCTGGACTACGTTTCTCTGGAACGGGGTCTCAGCAAAAACACGCGTGCGGCCTATGCCGACGACATCGTCCGCTTTCTGGACTTTCTGGCGAAGAAGGGCGTGGGCTCGCTCAACGACGTCACCCGCAAACAGATCCTCGACCACCTGATGGCCGAGAAGGAGCGCGGGCTCTCGGCCAACTCGCTCTCGCGCCACCTCGTTTCACTCAAGGTCTTCTTCCGCTATCTCGCGCAGGAGGGGCTGCTCAGCGTCAACGTGGCCGAGACGATGGACTCGCCCAAAGTCTGGAAAATGCTGCCCGGCGTGCTGACGCCCAAAGAGGTGGATCGTCTGTTTGATGCGCCCGATCTTAAAACGCCGCTCGGACTGCGCAACCGCGCGATTCTTGAACTGCTGTACGCCTCCGGCCTGCGGGTCTCCGAGCTGACCGCTCTTCAGCTCGACGACCTGCAGCTGGCGGATCATTTTCTGCGCTGCATCGGCAAAGGGCGCAAAGAACGCGTGGTTCCGGTCGGGGGCGACGCCGTCAAAAGGGTGCAGCGTTATCTTAAAGAAGTCCGCCCGCAGCTCGCGACCGGCGGGCAGGAGCAGGCAGTCTTTTTAAGCCGCCGCGGCGGGGCGCTGTCGCGTAAAACCATCTGGGACATGATCAAAAAATGCGCGCGCGACGCCGGCATTACCAAAACCGTGTATCCTCACACCCTGCGTCACTCCTTTGCCAGCCATCTGCTGGCCAACGGCGCCGAGCTGCGCATTATTCAGGAAATGCTGGGACATGCCGACATCGCCACCACCCAGATTTACACCCACGTCGATCCTGCGCGCCTGAAAGGAGTGCACCGGCAGTTTCACCCGCGTGCGTAGCAGAGG
>CAZITJ010000092.1:0-4234 GCA_964542135.1 uncultured Verrucomicrobiota bacterium | reverse complement strand
TTTATTACATTATGCGCATATGCAAATATGCGCATATGCGCATAATGTAAAAAACTCAGAAGCGGGAATGCTTCAGCCTGAGTTGTTCACGCGACAGATCCGGTGCAGATGCGAGACATCAAAAGGTGACACCGCACGGACCTGCTGCGAGCCTTTTGCAGCGATGCAGATGCGCCGGAACCTCGTGCCGCCGGAAAAAAAGAATCGATCAGGCTGGAGCTCAGAGGTCGCGGATCGCCTCGCGCTGTTTGTCATACTGCTCCGGAGTGATCTGTTCCTCGGCACGCAGTGTTTCCAGTTTATCGAGCCGTTCGTTCGGCGACGCGTTGTAATACTGAAGCGTCAGCGCGATCTGCTGGGCGGTATAATCTGCCAGCACCGGTCCGGCATACTGATTGACCCGCGGTGTAATCGTGTCGTCGTAGTCCATATGTGCCAGTCCGCCGACCAGCGAGGCCAGTCCCAGTGTCGGCCAGCTCATTCCGCCGACCCATGTGCGGTTGCGATCTGCATGCTGTATGTCCAGTGAGACCGGAATGTAGAGCGTATTGATTCGTTTCCCGGTACGGGCATCGCGCAACTCAATGTCCACATCGTACAGCACATGATAGTTGTATCCGTGCCACGCGGGGAACCAGACCAGGAATCCCGGAAAATCGGCCCAGTAGTTCCACCCGGATCCCCGCCGTTCTGTTTTCAGGGAAATGGTTGCTTTTACATCCCTGTCCGGGCCGTTCGGTTCCGGCCGGGTCGCTGCATGAATGTTGTATTTCAGAAGGTCCCGGGTGATCGCTTCAATCAGCCGATGGCCGTGCAAATCAGCCGCATAGCCGTGAACCGACATTTGCAGCGGCTCATCCAGTGCCGTGATGGTTCGGTTGTGGTACCGGTTCAGGTTGCTTATCTCCAGCGGATGGCGGCAGCCGGCCAGTATAAAAGCACCCGCCAGCAGGATAATCGGTACAGACGTTTTCTTCATTCTTTTTGTCTCCTTTCACGCATCGCTGCCTGCGTGTGTATCGGTTTTTAAGTGACTTATAGCCTTTAATCAGCCTTATGTAAAACGGTTTCCGGTTACTCGAAACCACTGCGTTCTGTCTGGTCCGGAATGTTCAGCATTCAATTCCCGACCGGCAGCTTGCGGGGTCGAACCGATTCAGGTCGATTTCTTTTTTGAGCCGGGCTGCCGGGACTGTGAGCAGATGGAGGCGGAGGTTCTTCCGGAGATTGGGAATCGGATGTTCGTTTTGCCGCTGAATTTTTCCGGTTATTTTAGCGTTTCTTTGCTGCCGGTCTGTTTATGATTACCGCATGAATGCGTTAAAAACCCGCGCCGATGAGTCGGACCGTGCGCTGGAGAAAAAGATTGGATATCGGTTTAAAAAGAAAGCATGGCTGTGTGAAGCGCTGATTCATCCTTCGTACCGCTATGAAACAGACGGCCTTGAGCAGGATAACCAGCGGCTTGAGTTTCTCGGCGATGCGGTTCTCGGCCTGCTGGCTGCTGATTTGCTGAGTGCCCGGTATCCGCAGGCTGACGAAGGCCGCTTGACCGCACTGAAAAGCCTCTTTACCTCCGGAACCGCACTTGCAACCGCCGCCCGGGCGCTGGATCTGGGCGACCATTTGCGGCTGGGGCGGGGGGAAGCGGACAGCGGCGGAGCCGACCGCGACTCCAACCTCGAGGATGCACTCGAGGCCTTGCTCGGTGCGGTTTGGCTGGATGGAGGCCTTCGTTCGGCCCGCCGGGTTTTTGAAAAACATATTTTTCAATGTCTGGAAGACAGTTCGTCGGTCCATGTGGACAATCCCAAAGGAGCGCTTCAGGAATATGCCCAGAAAGAAGGGCGGAGCATTCCCGTGTACACCCTTCTCCATGCTGAGGGGCCCGATCACGACCGGCACTATCGTGTGGAAGTTTCCGTTTGCGGGCACCTTTTCCGCGGGGAAGGATCGAGCCGCCGTGATGCGGAAAAGGCCGCGGCTCTGCAGGCGGTTCAGTCTCTTGAGGTCGATGGCCGAGAAAACGACACGCCGGGGAAAACGCCGACCTTGCGCTGAGGCGGAAGGCAGGGTAGAACAGATTGTTCGTATGAGTGTTGTACCGAACAGAGAAACGTTTTTAGAGAAGGCGAAGCAGGGAAACCTGATTCCGGTCTGGAAAGAGATTCTGGCCGATCAGGAAACACCGGTTTCGGCCTATGAACGCGTACGCGCTTTTTTGCGCGAAAAAGACCATGCCTCGCATACGTGGATGCTGGAAAGTGTTGAGGGCGGTGAGCATATCGGCCGCTATTCCTTTATCGGCGGCAATCCGCGCGCCATCCTTCGTGCCTACGGACGCTCCACGATTATTACAGAAGGGGATCAGACAATCGAAGTGAACAACGCGGATCCGCTTGATGTGCTGAAAGAAACCATGCAGCGCTATCAGCCGGTTAAAGACCCGGCCCTGCCGCGTTTTATCGGCGGTGCGGTCGGATTTATCGGCTACGACATGGTGTCGGTGTTTGAACCCCGTATCCCGGTGATCGAGAACGATGAAATCGGTAATCCCGACATGGTGCAGATGATCACCAATGCCATTCTTGTTTTTGACCGTGTCAATCACACCCTGAAGGTGGTGGCCAATGCATATGTGGAGGGGGATGCCGATGCGGCCTATGACGAGGCGCTCGCTGAAATTGATCAGCTGTGCAGGGCGCTTCAGCAGCCGGTCAACCGCGTGCTGATTGATGCGCATCAGGAGGTGGAACCGGTCGAGCCGGAATCCAACACCACGCCGGAGGAGTTTCGCGCTATGGTTGAATCAGCGAAAGAGTATATTCGCGCCGGCGACATTATTCAGACCGTTCTTTCGCAGCGGTTTGAAACCGGAAACGAGGCGGATTCGCTGGATGTGTACCGTGCGCTGCGTGCGATCAATCCGTCGCCCTACATGTTCCTGCTCGACCTCGGCGAAAGCGCGCTCGTCGGCGCCTCGCCCGAAATTCATGTGCGCTGCGAGGACCGCAACGTGGAGGTGCGGCCGATTGCCGGCACGCGCCGCCGCGGATATACCGAGAGCGAAGATCGGGCGATGGAAAACGAACTGCTCGCCGATCCCAAGGAGCGTGCCGAGCACGTCATGCTGGTGGATCTGGGCCGCAATGATGTCGGCCGTGTCTGCGGGTTCAACACGGTGACCGTGCCCGAGCAGATGGTGATTGAACGCTACAGCCACGTCATGCATATCGTGTCTGATGTGACCGGAACCCTGTCCCCGGAGCATGATGTCTACGATGTGCTGCGTGCCACCTTTCCGGCCGGAACGGTCAGCGGTGCACCCAAAATCCGGGCCATGGAAATTATTGCCGAAATGGAAAAATCCAAGCGCGGGCCCTACGCCGGCACCGTCGGTTATTTCAGTTTCGACGGCAACCTCGACACCTGCATCACCATCCGCACCGTCGTGCTCGACAAAGACAAGGCCTATGTGCAGGCCGGCGCGGGGATCGTTGCCGATTCTGTTCCTGAACGGGAGTATCAGGAAACCCGCAGCAAAGCCCGCGGTATGATGAGCGCCTTAGCCCTTGCGCGGCATTATGCCGCGGCAAGAGCTGGAAATTAGAAAGTCGAAACTGGAAGCTTGAAAATATGCAAACATCCCAATTTCAAATCTCAGGTTTCAAATTTCAGGTTTAATTATGATTCTGGTCATCGATAACTACGATTCGTTCACCTACAACCTTGTGCAGTATCTCGGTGAGCTGGGCGCGGAGCTGAAGGTGTTTCGCAACGATCAGATTACCGTGAAAGAGGCCGCGGAGCTGAAGCCCGGGAAGGTGCTCGTCAGTCCGGGTCCGTGTTCCCCGAACGAGGCGGGGGTGTCCTGCGATATCATCCGCGAATTCGGCTCGCGCGTTCCGCTGCTCGGCGTTTGTCTGGGTCACCAATCCATCGGCGAGGTCTACGGCGGCAACGTCGTCCGCGCCGACCGCCTGATGCACGGCAAAACCTCGCCGATTCTGCACAAAGGCGAAAGCGTATTTAAAGGTCTGCCGAGTCCGTTTGAAGCCACGCGCTACCACTCGCTGATTGTGGATCGCGGGAGCCTGCCGGACTGTCTGAACATCACGGCGGAAACCGCCGAAGGCGAAATCATGGGCCTCCAGCACACGGAGTTTCCGGTCCATGGTGTCCAGTTCCATCCCGAATCCATTCTCACCGAACACGGAAAACAGCTTCTGCAGAA
>CAZITJ010000091.1:0-9122 GCA_964542135.1 uncultured Verrucomicrobiota bacterium | reverse complement strand
CGACCATCCGGGAGTGGGTGGTGGGAATCTCCCACTAAATTCTACGAGGAACCGAATAATGAAGGACAGAATAATTCTGAGTTTTCCAATGGTTGGAAAAGTGGATCGCGAATTCACACGAATGGACGCGAATCATTTCCAGGGTTCGGAAAATCATAGCTGCGGATGAACGCAAATGGACCTAGCGCGGCAGCGCCGCAAGCAAATTTGAAACCGCGAAAGAGCGCAAGGAACGCAAAGGTGGAACGCGACCTCCGTTCATGGTGAACCGGGCACGTTCTGAGCGTGCGCGGAGCGCCCGCTCCACCAAAAACTTGTCAGGAAAACAAGCCGAAGCGAAGCGCAGAGTTTTTCCGAAGGAAATAGAAAACGAAGTGAACGGTTCAAATGACGGATAGTAGTGCAGAGACAGTACACAGGAAATTCTGTAGCCGCGGGCGATGACCGCGGGGGCTCCGAACGATGCGGGATCAGTTTTTGACAGGATAAACAGGATGGACAGGATTTATCACGCTAACGGCGTGATATTGGGTAGGGACGGCTGCCACTCCCTGCGGTCGTTGCTTCGCGGTAGCGAAGCCTTTCTCGCGATGGTCGAGTCCCGAAGGGAGCGTGTGAGACCTGGCTCCCGCGCCGAGCCGAGCTCTGCTTGTCCGCCATAGCTCACAGAGCGACGACGGAACCTCTGTCTTCAGTCCTCTTTAGCCTGTAAAATCAGCGAAGCGTATTTCACCGGGCTGTCTTCAGTCCCCAATCGTCCCCTTGTGAGGGGAAATCCCCACAATCCTTTTTACCTTTTAAGTTTCCAGTTTCACCTTTCAAGTTTCTCCCCAGTCCCCTAAGATGCCCGGCCATTCTCGGGGTACGGGGTACGGGGTATGTTCGGCGGATGCATATGAAAAACAATGAATCAAAAAAATAAAGTATTGATTTTCAGGCAGGCGGTCGAAACGGCAACCAAACAGCAAAGGCAGTATGGATGACAATGAACAGACGCAACACGTTGGATATTCTTGAGTCCGAGGCGATCTACGTCCTCCGGGAGGTGGCGGCTCAATTTGAACGGCCGGTTATGCTTTTCTCCGGCGGGAAGGACTCGATTCTCATGAGTTATCTTGCCGTGAAGGCTTTTTATCCGGGCAGAATCCCTTTCCCGTTGATGCATATCGATACCGGTCATAATTTTGAGGAGACCATTGTATACCGGGACAACTGGATGAAGACGATCCATGCCAATCTGATTGTCCGCAATGTGGCTGATTCCATCAAGCAGGGACGCGTGGCCGAGGAGTCGGGGCCGAATCCCAGCCGCAATGCCGCGCAGACCGTGACGCTGCTTGATGCGCTGGCAGAGTTTAAATTCGACTGCGCGCTGGGCGGAGCACGGCGCGATGAAGAGAAAGCCCGGGCGAAAGAGCGTTTCTTCAGTTTTCGGGACCGCTTCGGTCAATGGGATCCGAAGAACCAGCGGCCCGAGCTTTGGAATCTGTACAACGGCCTGAAACGGCCCGGCGAACATATGCGGGTCTTCCCGATCAGCAACTGGACCGAACTGGATGTGTGGCAGTATATCCAGCGCGAACAGATTGAGCTGCCCGGCCTGTACTTCACACATCAGCGCGATGTCGTCCGGCGCGACGGAACCATTCTGGCCGTCGGAGCCGCCAACCAGCCGGTCGGCTCCGAGCAGCTGGAAAAAGCCTGGGTCCGGTTCCGGACCATTGGCGACATGACCTGTACCGGAGCCACAGAGAGCAAAGCCGAGACGCTGGAGGATATTGTCAACGAGATTGCAGCCACCCGCGTGACCGAACGCGGCGGGCGCGCAGATGACCGGCGCAGTGAAGCGGCCATGGAAGACCGTAAGAAGAAGGGATATTTTTAATGAAACGCAACGAACCCCGAACCTCCCTCGTTCAGGAACGCGACCTGCTCCGATTCACAACAGCAGGGAGCGTGGACGACGGCAAAAGCACCCTGATCGGCCGCATGCTTTTTGACAGCAAGCAGATCTTTCAGGATCAGATGGATCAGCTCGAGAACACAAGCCGGCTGCGGGGAGAGGAAAATGTTAATCTGGCTCTGTTGACCGATGGTCTGCGCGCGGAACGCGAGCAGGGGATCACCATCGACGTTGCCTACCGCTACTTTTCCACCGCCGGCCGCAAGTTTATTATCGCCGATACCCCCGGGCATGAGCAGTACACGCGCAACATGGTAACGGGTGCCTCGTCGGCCGATCTGGCCATTATCCTGATTGATGCGCGACACGGTGTCCTCACGCAAAGCCGCCGGCACGGCATCATTGCCAGCCTGCTGGGAATCCCGCACGTGGTGGTCTGTGTCAACAAGATGGATCTGGTGGACTATTCCCGCGAGCGCTACGAGGAGATTGTCGCCGCCTATCGTGATTTTGCCGGCAAACTGAATATCCACGACATCACATTCATCCCGGTTTCAGCGCTCATCGGTGACAATGTGGTCAACCGCAGCGACAGGACACCGTGGTATGAAGGCGCTCCGCTGCTGCAGTATCTGGAAACAGTCACCATCAGTGCGGACCGCAACCTCGTGGATTTCCGCTTTCCGGTGCAATACGTCATCCGGCCGCATCAGGATTTCCGCGGATTCTCCGGACAGATCGCTTCCGGCAGCATCGCACTCGGTGACGAGGTGATTGCACTGCCCAGTATGCAGCGCTCGAAGATCAAGGCGATCACACACTACACCGCTGAGCTCGAAACCGCCGAAGAAGGTCAGTCTGTCGTTCTTTCGCTTGAGGATGAAATTGATATCAGCCGCGGAGATATGATCGTCCGGCGGCAGAATATTCCCGAGGTTGAAAACGAATTTGAAGCCACGATGGCCTGGATGGACGAGACGAAACCGCTGCGGTCCGGGGTCGAGTATATTCTGCGACACACCACGCAGAACACGCAGGCCGTGGTGGACGAAATTCTCTATCAGCTGGACGTCAATACCCTGCACCGCTCGGATGCGGATGAGCTGGAACTCAATGAAATCGGCCGCATCAAATTAACCACAGCCAATCCGCTGTTCTTTGATCCCTATGAGCGGAACCGCTCAACCGGCGGTTTTGTGCTGATCGACCCCAACGATTTCCGCACCATCGGCGCCGGCATGATCCGCCACAGCTCCCGCAGCACGATCAATGAGCTGAAACGGGACTGCCGGAAACAGATTGAGCCGCCTCCGGTCGAAGAGATTCAGTGGACTCCGGGACTCGTTGCCTTGACAGACCGTGTCGCCAAACAGGGCCATGCCCCGCTTTGTGTCTGGCTTCAGGGGGGCGATGACAGCATCCGCAGCCGTATCGCCGTTCAGTTGGAAAAACAGCTTTTCGATCGCGGAATTCAGGCGGTTCGGCTTACCGCCGAGAATACACGCCGCACCCTGAACGGCGATCTGCGGGCCAACCGGGCGGATGCCGAAGAAGCGACCCGCCGGCATATTCATCTGGCGCGTCTGCTTGTCGATCTGGGCATGGTCGTCCTCTGTGCGTTCGATGAAGAGGCTCCGGCAGACTCTCGGCTGCAGGATCGATTTTCAGCCGATTCTTTACGGGTCGCCGCGCTGGAAGCCGAAGAATCCGCCGATGCCTGCGCCGCCAAGCTTGCGGAAGAGATTGTCGCACGAATTCAATAATCAATCGCAACCGAAGGAGGAATACAATGGCTGGTAAAAAGGTGGTCGTTGAATCGACGCTGAATGAAAAATTCCTGGTCGAAAGCGACCTTCACGGACACCCGGTGGTGATCGACCAACCCGCGGCCGCGGGGGGCGGGGACCAGGGGCCGACTCCGCTTGAACTGCTCTTCGCCTCACTGGCCGGATGCATCGGCACGATCGGGCGCATCGTGGCCATGCAGAAGCGCATTGAGCTGCGCGGCATGCGCATCCGGGTCGAGGGATCGCTCGATACCGACGGCTTGCTCGGCAAATCGACCGGGGGGCGCGTCGGATTCGAGGGCATCGACATTTCGGTCGATGTGGACGCCGATCTTTCGGACGAAGAGAAGGAGGCCTTCCTCCACGAGGTCGATGCCCGCTGCCCGGTATCCGAAAACCTGCTCCACGCGACGCCGGTGAGCATCAAGTTGGCCTGAACGCGGCGAAACGGGTGGGCCGATGGACACGACGGAGAGCCGGACCGTGATGGAACCCCAGACGATCAAGGAATGCCTGGAACGCTCGGCCACGCAATTCCCGGATGCGGTGGCGCTGGTGTACAAGCGCGGAGGACGCTGGCAAAACAGCACCTACGGCACCCTGCGCGAGCGCGCCTGGCATGTGGCTCAAATGCTGGACGAACTCGGCGTCCATTCCGGAGAGCGCGTTGCCCTCTATCGTGAAAATTCGCCCGAGTGGTTTGAAATTTACCACGGGATCGTCGGCATCGGCGCCGTTGCGGTGCCGATCGACACCAGGCTGCGCGAGCAGGAGGTGGCGCATATCCTGCACGATTGCGGGGTTGGCGTCGTCTTTTGCTCCGCCCACCTGTGCGAGAGGGTGCTCGGCCTCGACCGCAAGCCGCGCGAGTTGCATTCGGTGGTCATGATCGACGGCGGGGAGCAACTGCCGCCGGCGCCTGAGGGCATTGCCCTGCACTGCTACGACACCTTGCGGAACGCCGTTTCCGCAACCGCCCGTTCCGCGGAACGCGCATTCGACCGCAGGGGGCCGGAGAGCGCGTCGGCGGCCTCGATCATCTACACCTCCGGAACGACCGGCCGGCAAAAAGGAGCGGTGTTGACGCACCGCAACTTTGTCGCCAACGTCGAAAGCATCCTTCAGGCCATCGACTTCCATTCGGACGACAACGTACTGCTGGTTTTGCCGCTGCACCACTCCTTCGCCTTTACCTGCACTTTCGTGGTGCCGGCCTACCGCCACTGCCGCGTAACCTTGGTGGAGAGCCTGAAGACGATCCAGCCCGACATGGCGGAGACCTCGCCGACGATCCTGCTGGCCGTGCCGCTGCTGCTCGAAAAGATGCTGGTGCGCATGCAGGGGGCCATCGACGCCAAGCCGGCGGCGCGATGGCTGTGCCGCTGCGGCCTGGGCCGGATTGTGGGACGCAAGGTGGGCAGGAGCCTCGGCGGCGCGTTGCGGCTGATCGTTTCGGGCGGCGCGCCGATCGCTCCGGCCACGCTCCGGGGCTGGGCGCGGCTCGGCTTCAATATCGTCGAGGGCTACGGCATCACCGAAACCGGCCCGGTGCTGACGGTCAACCGTCCCGGGGCGGCCAGGCCCGGCACCGTCGGCCCGCCGCTCGACGGTGTCGAGATTCGGATCCACCAACCCAATGCAGAGGGTATCGGCGAAATACTGGCCCGGGGCGAAAACGTCATGCAGGGCTACTACAACGATCCGGAAGGTACCGCAGAGGTATTGCGCGACGCCTGGTACCACACCGGCGACCTCGGTCGTTTCGACGAGAACGGGCACCTGGTCATAAGCGGCCGCAGGAAAAGCCTGATCGTCAACCGGGAAGGCAAGAATATCTATCCGGAGGAGGTGGAGCGGCAGGTGGCCGCCAGTCCCTACGTGCGCGAATGCCTGGCCCTGGGATACCGCGAGTCCGACAGCGATCCGGGCGAGCGCGTGGGGCTGGTCGTGGTGCCCGAACAGGACGTGTTCGACGAGCTGGAGGAGCGCGGGGACGAGCGGCTGGGCGACGAAAAAATCGAGCAAATCGTGCGCGAGGACGTGCGCCGGCGGCTGGAGGCGCTTTCGGACTACAAGCGGCCGCGCCGCATCCAGATCCGCTTCGAGGAGTTCGAGAAGACCACGACGCAAAAGATCAAGCGCTACCTGTACGCCATCGACACGGCGGCGCGGCGGCGCGCAGCGACAGAAGCGGAATGAAAAGAGCCGTATTCATTCGCGGTTCATATAACTGCATCCGCTCCGTTTTGGCCGCAGTGATCCGGATCAAATCAGCTCGACAAAACCCCGGCGTAGACTATATTTCAATTGAAACCGCTCTTCAGAGCGACCTCCCGGTGGTGAGTGCCCAATCGCCTGGAAAGCGATTTCCGATCAGCTCTGGAGGTTGTTATGTACTCATCATCTCGTCTTCCCGACTTCATGTCCCTCGTGCTGCTGTTTTTTTCAGTAACCTTATGTGCCACGGCGCGCACGCTGTATGTCGATATCGACAGCCCAAACCCGACCCCGCCCTATGAGTCGTGGGATACGGCTGCCCGTGAGATCCAGCAGGCCATCGATGAGGCCGATGACCATAACACAATCCGCGTGGCCGCCGGGACCTATGACACCGGCTTTCGGGGTGCCGGCGGAGCCTACTCTAACACGACCCGCGTGGTCCTCGATCATCCGGTTGTCGTCCGCTCGGAAGAAGGCGCCGCCAACACGTTTATTGTCGGAGACAATGATCCGGAAATACGGTGTGCTTATGTCTGCAGCAACGCGATACTCCGGGGATTTACGCTGACAAACGGATGTGCTGCCGGAGCCGGGGGCGGGGTGCTGTGCGAGACCGGCGGCAGATCGTTCGGGATGTGAACGTTCAGGTGGATTTTATCATGCCGGATAAGAGTGCGGACGAGCGAAACAGTGGATTCCACCACCTCCTTAATTTCCTGTTTTTCGAAGGTGGTCTCGTCTTCGTCGGTATGGGCATATCCCAGCAGGTTCTGAATCAGTGAGTGGACCCGCTGGATCTGCTGCTGAATTTCGGCGCAGTGCTCCCGGATTTTGGATTTTTCATCGACCATGCTGCTGATGATTTCCGCAAATCCGGATATGCCGGTGATTGGGCTTTTAATTTCGTGGGCAATGCCGCCGGCAAAGGTTCCGATGGCCTGAAGCTTCTGGGACTGCCGGAGTTCATCTTCCAAAATCTTCCGTTGAGTAATGTCCCTCGTGGTTCCCTGAATCGAGATCGGCCGTCCCTGTTCTCCAAACAGAATCTTCCCGTGATTCTCTATCGGAATTGGTGTTTGGTTTTTGTGGAGTAGACTCGTGGTGACGGTTATGCCGCTTCCGTCAGATTCCTTTTCGAATTCGTTTTGAATAATTTGTTTCACTTTTTCAAATTCTGCCTGCTCCATATGCTCCTTAAGGGCGGTGCCTATGAATTCATCCTGCGTATAGCCTGCGATCTCAAAAATGGCAGGGTTGACATAGGTAAAAATCATATCCGGCGTCATTTCCCAGATGAGGTCCAGCGTGTTCTCCGCGAGCAGGCGGTAGCGTTTTTCACTTTTGTGCAGCGCTCGTTGTGCATTCACCTGCTCGGAGATATCCCGGATTATACTGACGACGCCGTTTTCCCAATCGTCTGCTCCCGCCAGAGCGATCACCGTGTTTTCGGTTGCGAAAACGGTTCCGTCTTTACGCTTCATATCAAACCGGTGGCGGAAGACCTGATTCTTCTGCAGATCCGCCTCACTGATCCGTAAAAACTCGTTAAAAGATTCTTCGCTGACGTGCAGTTTCAGGGTGCTTTTGTCAAGCAGCTCGCCTCTGTCGTAACCGAATATTTGTTTTACGGCGTCGTTGCAGGAGCGGATGGTTCGGGTTGTCGGATCGACAATGAACACCGCTTCCCCGAGGTTTTCCTGCAGTATTTTTTGAAAGTTCAGTGCATCTTTCAGGCGTTCAGAGATGAACCGCGCATGCACATATCGCATTTTCCGCCGGGACAGGCCGTAGACCACTGCCGATGCAACTGCGATAAAAAGCAGTCCTTTCAGCGTTTCGATCATCAAATAATCAGGGGGAGCTGAGAAAAAGAAGAACAGAATCAGCTCAGAGCAGAGTATCCACAAACACCCCGCAATAAAAAACCCGGTGGTGATCGAACGGGCCGACCCGTGCATATACACTTGATCCAGGGTCTCTGAGAGCCATTTTTGAATGGTGTCCGTCATATTCAACTCCTCCCCGACCATTGGTTTCTGTTTGCGGTTTTACGGGAAGCATCTATCTTTGCAGGACAATTGTGGAAAGGGGTCAGAACGCTTTTTTCATCATTTGCGGGTTGAACGATTCGGAAGCAGGGCGTAGGTTGCCTGCATGGCTAGGAAACCGAGAGTGGAGTATGCAGGTGCGGTTTATCATGTGATGAGTCGCGGGGATCGTCAGAACCTGATTTGTCGGGATAACCGGGATCGGGAAATATTCATGGATACGCTGGAGGAGGCGTGTGTTCGCAATGGGTGGCGAATACACGCTTTTATTTTGATGGATAATCATTATCACCTGCTGCTTGAAACCCCGGAGCCGAATCTGGTGGTTGGAATGAAGTGGTTTCAGGGAACCTATACGCAGCGGATCAACAGCCGGCATAAAGAGTGGGGACATTTGTTTCAGGGGCGTTATAAAGCGCTGATTATTCAGGCTGACGCCGGGGACTATTTTTCAACGGTTGCGACGTATATTCACCTGAATCCTGTTCGGGCCGGTATCATGGATTTTTCGAAGCATTCTCTAATCGATTTTGCATGGAGCAGTTTTCCGATGTATCTGCGGCCGTCCAGACGCCCGGAATGGCTCTGTACAGACCGAGTGCTTGGAAATTATCAATGGCAGGATGATCGTTCCGGGCGCGAGGCATATCGACGCATGATGCAGAAACGAACTCTGGAGGTTTCTCTCAGTGATCATCCACAGGAGTTTGATAAGCAGTGGGGTGCCATTCGGCGTGGGTGGTGTTTGGGTGATTCCGACTTTCGTGAAGAGATGGAAAAGCGGGTTGATCAGCGAATTCGAGATTATGATCGGCGATCCTATTTGGGCGAAGCGGCGAATCGACATGATGAAGCCGAGGCAACGCGCCTGCTGGAGTTCGGGTTGGACGCATTAAACCTGACTCAGGCGGATCTGGACGGTTTGAAAAAAAGCGATGTTCGCAAAAAGGCAGTGGCCTGGTTGATCCGTCAGCATGCCGGTGTGAGAAACGACTGGATTTGTGAACATCTGGTAATGGGCAGACCCTCCAATTTGGCTCGGCATGTCAATGACATGCGGAACAGTGATGACCCTGAGATTCAAGAGCTGCGCAAAATGATGAAAAAAGCGTTCTGACCCCCGAAATGAGTCAGAGCAGTTTGTTTGTGCCGCCCAGAAAGAAC
>CAZITJ010000090.1:3203-9294 GCA_964542135.1 uncultured Verrucomicrobiota bacterium | reverse complement strand
GGGATGCCAGTTCGTTCATGGCCGTCTGCACGTCCTGTACGGTTACCTGCCGATCGCGGCGCACATAGGCTGAAAGCAGCGCGCGGTCGCAGAGCGTATTGATCTGGCGCGGAATGCCGCCGGTCCGGTCGTGAATGAGCTGAACGGCCCGGCTCTGAAAAAGCGCGTCCGGACCGTCCCTTCCGGCGACGCGCAGCCGATGCTGAATATAGAGCGCGGTTTCGGCGGGATCGAGCGGGGCGAGATCGCAGTGAACCATGACACGCTGCCGAAGCTGCCGAAGCGCATCCTGCTGCAGCCGGTCCCGCAGCTCCGGCTGGCCGGACAGAATGATCTGCATCAGCTTGTGCTGATCGGTTTCCAGATTGGAGAGCATGCGGACCTGTTCCATCAGCAGCGGATCCAGGTTCTGGGATTCATCGATAATCACCGCGACGTTTTCGTCCCGATCCAGACAGTCCAGCAGATACCGGTTGAGCTGTGCAATGTGAACCAGTTTGTCCTGCCCGCGAACCGCAAGACCGAGATCCAGCAGAATGGCGCGGACGAGCTGCGAGGCGGTCAGCGACGGATTCAGAATCAGCGCGGAGTGAACCGTGCCCGGCAGATGATTGAGCACCGACCGGCAGATCGTCGTTTTTCCGCAGCCCACCTCGCCGGTCAGAATGATGAACCCCTTGCGGTGCTCCACCCCGTAAAGCAGGGATTCATAGGCCTCGCGATGCCGATCGGAAAAAAACAGAAACCGCGGATCAGGCGTTACATTAAACGGAAATTCGTTGAGCTGAAAAAAGTCGAGATACATCAGCCGGCAGTGTAGAGGATCCGCTTGCCGGACGCCTTATAATTTTCAGCAAAATTTAAGCAGAGTTGTTTTGTTTTTCAGCAGGAAGTGCGGTTTGCTGTGAGCCGGTTTTCGGTCTGTGAGGGCTCTCATGAAAAAAAACGTCTCTGTATCGCCGGGGATGGCGCTGGCTGCGATTGCGGCACTGGGCTTTGTGCTGCGGGCGGCGCTGCTGCCCGTTTCAGCCGTCTGGCTGGATGAGGCGTTTTCCATTGAGCTGGCGCAGAAGTCCTTTGCCGACATTGTGACGGTGCTGCAGCAGGACAACGGCAGTCCGCTTTTTTATTTTCTGCTTCATGGATGGATTCGGTTGTTCGGCACGGGCGAGAGGGTCTGTACGCTGCTGACGGTGCTGCTGTCCTGTGCATCACTGACCGCGACGATCGCGCTGCTGGTCGAGGTGTTTAAGGATGTTCGGGTCCGGCTGACCGGTGCCGCGCTGATGGCCCTGGCGCCGGTCTGTCTGCATCAGGCCACGAATCTTCGCTACTACTCCCTGCTGGTTCTGTGTGTCGCAGGGTCGTATCTGTTTTTTTACCGCGCCCTGCGGACGGGGCGGGCGCGGGACTGGGCGTTGTTTATCCTGGCCTCTTTGGCCGGACTCTACGGACACACGCTCTATGCACTGGTTCCCGCTGCACAGTTTCTGCTGCTGATTCTTTTTTACCGCCGGCGCTTTGCATCCGGCCTGATCGCTCTGCTGATTGCGGCGCTGGGCTATCTTCCGTGGCTTCCGATTCTCGTTCTTCAGACCCTGGGCTACGCGCGTGAGCACGTGCCCGACACCATTCCGCGACTCGATCAGTACGGAGGCGCTCTCCCGGCGTATCTGCATACCATCGGGGATCGGCTGTGGACGTTCTCGGCGATGCCGGCTTTTCGCTGGATCTCGGCCGCCCTGTTTTTGGGATTTGCTTTCATTTGTTTGTTTAGGGAGCAAACAGCCGACCGTCGGAAGGCACGTGATTTCCTGACGGCTCATCTGGTTTCGGTCGGCCTGCTGGTGCTGATCTCCCTGGTCCGTCCGGTTTTCTGGCTGGATAAGTTCGATTTGATCGGTCTGCCGCTGGTGTTCGGTCTGGCCGGATTTGTGCTGACGCGTTTGCCGCTGCGCGCCGCTGCGATTGCGCTGGTGTTTGCCGTCAATATCACCGGTACCGCACGCTATATGCAGTGGCGGATAACCGGCGGGCTGGATGCTCAGCGCGAAACCATCGAGCAGATCGGCCGGCAGATCACGCCGGACGATGCTGTGATTCAGACCGGTATTACACACTTCACCGTCAACTATTATCTGGACCGGAAGGGCATTGCCACGGGCCCTCGATACGTCTTTCCCGTTGAGCAGAAAAACCGTCCGTCATCCATTGATACCGAATGTCTGCTTCGGCGGTCCGTCGAAATCACTTTTGAAGCGCGGCATTTGATGCACGTGCTGCGGGACGTTCCGGGCCGGATTTATGTCTTTTACAGTCCATACAAAGGGCTCCGGCCGCTCTACGACGCACTGGATGCATCCTTCAAAAAAGAGGCGACGCTTCCTGTCCGCAGTCATCCCTGGGGGCCGCTCTATACGCGTGTGGACATCTACCGGTTACCGTAATCAAGGCCTCCCGGCCCGAACGGCACGGAGGGAAGCCGTCAAACAACCGGGCCGCCGACGGCTTCGGCGGACACGGGCGGTCTCCCCCCAAAGCGGAACTTCCTTCTTAAACAGATACGCGAAAGTATTTTACATTATGCGCATATGCGCATAATGTAAACCTATGAACTATCAACAGGCAAAAATACGAGCAAAGGTGCTGAAGGCCGTTGCGCATCCGATGCGGATCCTGATTGTGGATGCGCTGCGAAACGGGGAACGGTGCGTCCGTGATCTCGTCAAACTGGGCACGATCAGTCAGTCGAATGTCTCCCGCCATCTGTTCACACTGAAAAAAGCGGGAATTGTCAGCGACCGGCGGGTGAAAAACCGGGTGATTTACAAGCTGGAAACCCCGGAGGTTCTTGATCTTCTTGCGCCCGCCGCGGAAGTGGCCCGTTCGGAAATGAAGCGAAGCGCCGACAAGGGCCGGACGCTGTAAGAACAGACCGTGTCGATCCGATGTGCGTGCGTCGACTTGATCGCTAAGGCGGAACATGCCGTCCCGGCACGTTGATCCGATCGCCTGAAAAAGTACGCTTGCTTGCGTATTACATCAGATCCAGTTCAACCGGACAGTGGTCGGATCCCGTTACTTCATCAAGGATGGATGCCGAGCGGATCTTCGGTTTCAGCGCCGCACTGGTCAGAAAATAATCAATTCTCCATCCCACGTTGTTTTCGCGGGCCCGACCGCGGTAGCTCCACCAGGAATACTGCTCTTTTTCGGGGTGCAGCAGGCGGAAGGTGTCGATGAAGCCGGCGTCGATGTAGTTGGTCATTCCGGCGCGCTCTTCCAGCGTGTAGCCCGCATTGCCCTCGTTCGGTTTAGGGCGGGCCAGATCAATCGGATTGTGGGCGACGTTCATGTCGCCGCAGAGGATGACCGGCTTTTCCTTTTCCAGCTTCTTGGCTTTTTTGCGCAGGAGCACGTCGAATTCCTGCCGTTCATCGAGGCGGGAGAGGTCGTGCTTTACATTGGGCACGTAGGTGTTGATCAGAAAAAAATCATCAAATTCCATGATCTGAAACCGGCCTTCGGCATCGAAGCGCTCGTCGCCGAGTTTTGTTTCGTAGGAGAGCGGCTCCGTCTTGGTGAGGGTGGCGGTGCCGCTGTAGCCCTTGCGCTCCGCGCCGTTCCAGTAGCCGATATAGCCGTTGAGCGCACCGGTCTGGCGGATGTCCAGCGGCAGGTCGTTGTTGTGCACCTTGATTTCCTGCAGGCAGAGGATGTCCGGCTGCTGTTCATCAAAAAAGTTCAGGAAGCCTTTTTTCATGACGGCGCGGATGCCGTTGACGTTCCAGGATATCAATTTCACGGTGCTCTCCAATGCGCTAAAAACTCTACGTTACCTTTTGGGCCCTTGATCGGGGAAGTCGAAAGTCCGAGCCATTCGAGACCGAGCTCCTCGGTGCCGAATTTCCGAACCTTGGAAAGGACCGCTTCATGGATGTCGGGGTCGGTGATGACGCCGCGGCCTTTATCCACTTCGGCTTTACCGGCCTCAAACTGCGGTTTGATCAGCGAGACGATTTCCCCGCCGGATTTCAGCAGACCTTTGACGGCGGGAAGAATTTTGGTCAGCGAGATAAAGGATGTATCAATCGATGCGAAATCGGCAGGCTCCGGAAGATCCTCCGGTGTCAGATAGCGCGCATTGACCCCCTCCATCACGATGACGCGTTCATCCTCGCGCAGCTTCCAGTGCAGCTGGCCTTTGCCGACATCCACCGCGTACACCTTCACGGCCCCGTGCTGGAGCATGCAGTCGGTGAAGCCGCCGGTGGAGGAACCGATATCCAGACAGACTTTATCTTTCAGCTCAACCGGGAACGCATCCATCGCGCCCTCCAGCTTTTCGCCGCCGCGGCTGACGAAGCGCTCGGCTTCTTTGAGCACAATTTTATGATCCGCCGCCAGCGGATGCCCCGGCTTCGGGGCGGGGTGCCCGTCCACGACGACCTGCCCGGCCAGAATCAGCCGCTTGGCCTTCTCGCGGCTTTCGGCGAGACCCTTATCGACGAGCAACTGGTCTAAACGGACTTTTTTCATATACGGCGCGTTATTCTTCCTCCGGATAGATTCCAATATCCGGAAGTGTTTTCCTGATAATCCATGTTTTAAAAAACGGGTTGTCAAATTCGTAGCCGGAAGCCGTTTCTACCGGTTGTCCGGTATACGCGTTGCGCCGGGTTAACAGTCCTTCTTCCATAAGGGCTGCTGCTGTGTTGGCAACGGTGCCGCTGGCCCCCAGAGAGAAGCGGCGGAGAACATCTCTGGTTGTCAGACCGCCCTGATTGGCAGCAATGGCCCGAAGTACGTTTTGCTGATGTGCAGTCGCCTTTTGCCAGCGCCGGTAAAACAGGTCGCTTTCTTCTTCTGTAATTTCAGAAAGAGCATTGTCAACGTGTTGTTGAAGCACGTTTGTATCCCCGCGTGCATAATCGAATGTTTTCCGTGCGAGTTGAATGATGTCCCGCGTGCGCGGTCCGGCGAGTTGAACGCAATAGGCGCCGATTTGTTTTGCAGGCAGTCCGCAGCCCGTCATGCGTTTGTCGATCCAGCGGGACAAATGGCCGGGTTCGATGGGGCCGAAAGACAGTTTGTCGCACAGGCCGTAAAAGGCTTCGTTTTTATCGGTCATACGTTCTATCAGGTGTTCATGGGAACCGCTGAATACATAGCTGATATCATGATGCGTTTGAATTCTGGAGCGGAGATCCCACTCGGCATCGCGTCCCCCGAGACGGGAAATCTCCTGGAATTCATCCAGAACCAGTCCAAGCGTCAGGTTTTGTTTCTTCGCGCGTTGGTTAAAGGTTTCGAGGATGTTGCCCAGCGTTTGATGTTGATCAATCGGGGCGGCTTCTCTGAGCGACATGCTCAGGGCGGGCAGCATCAATCCGGAAACCGAATCATGCTTCAACTCCACCGAAACCCGGATGCGCCTGATGTCTTCCAGAACATCTTTCCATCGCTCCCCCAGTGTCCGTCCGATGGCCAGCAGAACATGATTGGCCATGTCCGCGATGGTCGATGCCGTGGATAGATCCGCATAACAGGCGACGCATTTTTTTTTGCGATTCGCTTTTTGTATTGCGGCACGCAGTGCAGAGCTTTTTCCCATTCTGCGAGGCCCGTGCACAAGCAGTTTATGCCCCGGTTCGGTCAACGCGGAGGTCATGGTTTTTATTTCATTGATCCGGTCGGTGAAATAATCTCCCTCAACGATGCCGTGAATGCGGAATGGATTTGAACAAGAGTCCCGTTTCATTGTTCTTTCTCCTGTCGAATGCCGGGAAAATTACTTTGTTTTTACAAAGTTTGCAAACGCAAAGTTTGTTTTTACAAAGCGGGCGGATTTTGACCCGGATTGCCGGGCTCGGGTCCTTGTGTTACGTTCCATCGCCATGCACGGTCTGTACATCCATATTCCGTTCTGCGAGAAAAAATGCGACTACTGCGCTTTTTTCTCCGTTTCCAAACCCTGGAAAAACGGGGGTGCGTTTTTCCAATGCCTGGAAACCGAAATAAATAATCTAAAAAGCCGGTATCCCGGTTTTTTACCGGAGACGATTTTCATCGGCGGCGGCACGCCGACCGC
>CAZITJ010000090.1:0-3103 GCA_964542135.1 uncultured Verrucomicrobiota bacterium | reverse complement strand
CCTTGGAAAATTCGGCGCGGCCGAATTTTCGGTGGAGGCAAACCCAGGAACGGTCGATCAGCAGAAGCTGGACCTATTAAAAATGAATGGAGTCAATCGTCTCTCGATCGGTGTGCAGAGTTTCGATTTCCAATCTTTGGAAACACTGGGGCGCATTCATTCGGGCGACGAGGCGGAGGCGGCGTTTCGAATGGCACGCGCGGCGGGGTTTGAAAATATCAGCCTCGACCTGATGTTCGGCATTCCGGGGCAGACGCTTGACATGCTGGATGCCGATCTTGACCGCGTGTTGAAACTCGGGCCGGAGCATATTTCCATCTACAACCTGATGGTCGAGGAGGGCACGCCGCTGGCCGACAGGATAGCAAGCCATCCGGAATCACATCAATTATCCGGCATTGTAGGACAGGCTTCTCTGTATTCAGAGAGCCTGTGTCTTTCGCATAGTCAGGGGAGTACACGCTCCCGAATACGGGAAGCGCGTCCTGCAATGGAAAAAAAACAGTTTGCGTGCGATCGGCAGCTCGCCCCGCTCGACGAAAAGCTCGAGCGCGAGATGTATGATCGCATTCGTGCGCGGCTCAAGGAGGCCGGGTTTGTACACTACGAGATTTCCAACTTCGCCAAGCCGGGGTTTGAGTGCCGGCACAATCTGCTCTACTGGACGGGCGGGGAGTACATCGGCTGCGGCCCGGCGGCGCATTCGCACTGGAACGGAACCCGCTGGGCCAACGTCGCCGATCTGAACGATTACTGCGTCAACGGTCCGCGGCGGGAGTTTGCGGAAACGCTCGATCCGGACGCGAAGGAGCGCGAGACGCTGGTGATGGGCCTGCGGCTTCTAGCCGGCGTCGAGGTTTCTTCTGCTGTTTGGAAAGAAAAGCAAGCCGCCATGCAATGGCTGGAAAAAGAGGGGTTGCTGGAAATCGAACCGCCTTCGCCAAAGGCTGCGGCGTGTCGGGACGGGCGGCGTGTTCGGCTGAGCGAAAATGCGCTGTTTGTCAGCGATACCGTCTTTACGGAATTGGTGTGATCTCTTCTCTTGCAGAAAACCCCTTTTTCCTGTAAGGCTTTTCGCAGGGCGAAATGAATAAAGGGGAGGGATGATGATGAAAACACTTTTGCGGTTTGCGGCTGTCGGGGTGCTCGGGGTCGGGATGGTTGCCGGTGCGGTGACGATTGATACGGCAAGCCTGCCGGAAGCGACGGTGGCCGAAGCCTACAGCGCGACGCTCTCGGCCTCGGGCGGAACTGCGCCGTATGAGTGGAATGTGCGGGAAGACTACGATGAGTCGGTCGTCACCAATGCGTTTGCCACCAATCTGCTAGAACAGACCACTTGGACGAATGATGCGTCGGCGTGGCTGCTGGAATTGCCTTTTACCTTTCCGCTCTATGGCGTGGGCTATACCCAGTGCTGGGTCACTTCCGAGGGGTATGTCCATTTTGAGTCCGCCTACGTCGATGAAACACCGTCCGCCAACACGCTGGCCACCAACCGCATGATTGCCGCCGTGTGGACCGATATAGACAATACATTGGAGGTCAGCGTTGCGACCAATGAGTCGCAGTGCACGATCCGCTGGACGGGCTTCAATGAGATGTTCAGCTATTTAAATTTTACGCTGGAACTCAACTTGGACGGAACGGTGCGGATTGATGCAGGCAGCGAATCTATGATGGGAGCAATCTACCTAACGGGGCTTTCGTCGGGCAACGGAACGGATTTCCTGGTGGCGACCAACGAACCCGGCGTCGATATGTGGGGCAAGTATATCCGGTTTGCCTCAACCAACGGGCTGCCGGAGGGACTGGCGCTGTCCGGGAATGAAATCTCGGGGACAGCGCATGCGGCTTCCACAACGGATGTCGAGTTTGTGGTGCAGGACAGCACGGGGACGACGGCGGCAAAAACGCTGACGCTAACCGTTTCGGAAAACAGCAATGAGCAGCCGGTGATCGACTCAACATCGCCGGCCGCCGGGAGCACGGTGATCGGTGAAGCCGAGACAAATAGCTTCAGCGTGACGGCGCACGATCCGGAAAGCGGCGCGTTGACCTATGAATGGACGCTCGACGGCGCAGCGACAGGAAGCAACAGCGCCGCGTATGATTTCGCCACGGCCTGGGGCGATGCGGGCACGTATGATCTGCGCGTCGATGTGGCCGATGATTTGTGGACCAACGGCGAGGTGAATGCGCAGTGGACCGTGACGGTGACGGATGACAACGACGGCGACGGCATGCTCAACGACTGGGAGCGCACCTACGGTCTGAATCCCCGCGCCAACGACAGCAGCGGCGACGGCGACGGCGACGGGCTGAGCAATCTCGACGAACACGGGTTTGGTTCCGATCCGACCACCAACGACACCGACGGCGATTCGATTCTCGATCAGTGGGAGGAAGCCTACGGCTTTGATCCCGACTCGCCGGTCGAAAGTGTGCCGGGACACACGAACTATTCGCAGCGCTATGAAATTTCGCTGGCCGGTCAGTCCGAAAGCGTATGGGCCGACGGAACGACGGTGTACGTGACCTGCGGCGCCGGCGGCTTGAAGGTGATCGACTGTTCGAACCCCGATGAACCGGTCCTGCTGGATATGCACGACACGCCCGGCTTTAAAGCCGACGCGATTTGCGGCAACGGCTCCCATGTGTTTGCGGGAACCGATGATTATGGAATCACAATTTATGATATCTCCACTCCAACCGATGTGACGGTCGCCGGATCCTGGACGAACGGTGGAGTCTTTTACGGATCCATGGCCGTGACGAACGATTTACTCTTTGCGGCATTGAATACCGATCTGGCGGTGCTGTCGGTCAGCAACCCGGCCGCGCCGGTTCTGCTGGGACAGATCCGGGTCAGCTCCACCAACACGGCATCGAGCATCCAGGATGTGCAGGTGCGCGGCAATTACGCCTACTGCGCCAACTTTGCCGAGGGACTGAAGACCGTCGATATTTCCGATCCCTCTGCCATGGTCACTACGGCCACCAATGAATACGAGGGAGTGGGCGTCTGTGACTACGCGGCGCGCGGGCTCGATATCGAAAACGGTACGCTGTATCTGTGTCAGGACGGCTACGGCCTGATGAG
>CAZITJ010000089.1:0-9377 GCA_964542135.1 uncultured Verrucomicrobiota bacterium | reverse complement strand
TTTTAAAAGCAGGACGGTTAAGGTTCCAGTGCTTGAGAAACAAGTTGTGGCAGTGCCCGAAGGGCATGTTTTTGTTATGGGAGATAACCCGGCCTGCAGCTTTGACAGTCGATACTGGGGGGCTTTATCTATCAGAGAAATTTTCGGCAAAGTTACAAAAAAGGGGTCACAGGAAGAGGCTGAATAGATGGCCGCCTGATTTTTTATTTTAATTGAAGGCGCTCCTTTCGGCTTGATTTACTGAGGATTAATGCAGAGGACAGAGGATGCGCTCAGATTTACAGGTTGAATCCGCGCAATTCGCGGTCAAAATGCCGATGCACAGCTCTGACTACACCATTGAAAAAAAACCTTAACGTAGTGCTATTCAGAACGGCCCCCTGAACTGCAACAAACGCATAGCGTTTAGAATTGCGGGGATTATGCGTCGCTGTTACCGTACGCTCTCCTAAGGGATCAATTTATATGCAAAACATCAAAATAGAGATTATGCCGTCGATTCTGGCGGCCGATATGGGAAACCTCGAGGCGGGCGTGCGCTTGTGTGAAACGTCCGGAGCGGACCAGATTCATCTGGACATCATGGACGGTGTGTTTGTGCCGAACATCAGCATGGGGCCCGCCATCTGCGAAATGGTGAACCGCGTGACCGACCTGCCGATTGATACCCACCTGATGCTGCTGCATCCGCAGGATCATATCGAGGCCTTCGCCAGGGCCGGATCGGATACCATTCTGATTCACATTGAGGCTGAATGCGATGTCGAAGACACGCTGAAAAAAATCCGCGATCTGGGCTGCAAAGCGGGCATTACCGTCAACCCGCCGAGCGCATTGGACACCGTTTTTGAATGCTCGGGATCGTCCTGTTTCCAGGCATTGGAAAAAGGGCTGGTCGATGAAGTTTTAATTATGTCGGTGAATCCCGGTTTCGGCGGACAGAGTTACATTGCCGATGTGGAGTCCAAGGTGGCGGAAATCCGGCGGCGAACTCCGCAGATGCCGATTTCCATCGACGGCGGCATCACGTTGGAAACGGTCAAACCGGCGGCAGCGCACGGCGCGAACCTGTTTGTGGCCGGTACCTCGCTGTTTAAAGCCGAAAACATGGAAGACGCCATCGCCCAAATGCGCGCCAATGCCAAGGCTGTATATAATTCTAAGGTTTAACTGCGAAAGAACGCACAGAACGCAAAAACAGTTCATCCGCACTCGGAAAATGATGGTCACAAAAAACACCAGAAACCATAAAAAGATCCGCATTTTGGCTGCGGCTTTGCCGCGCTGGGTTTTTTGCGGCAATCTTCGTTTTGAATGATTTTAACGACTTGAACGGCTTTAACGATGCCTGATTTATCCCACATCCGGAATTTTTCGATTATTGCCCACATTGATCACGGCAAGTCGACACTGGCCGACCGCATTCTTCAACTCACCGGCGCCGTCGAGGAGCGCAAAATGAAGGAGCAGCTTCTCGATGATATGGATCTGGAGCGCGAGCGCGGGATCACCATCAAGGCGCATCCGGTGTCCGTTCCGTACCGGGCCAAAGACGGCAAGACCTATCTCTTCAATCTGATCGACACGCCCGGTCATGTGGATTTTTCCTATGAGGTCTCCCGCAGTCTGCAGGCCTGCGAAGGGGCCATTCTGGTGGTCGATGCCGCGCAGGGCGTCGAGGCGCAGACCGTGTCCAATGCCTTTCTGGCCGCCGACCAGAACCTGGCTATCGTGCCGGTACTCAATAAGATTGAGCTCCCGAATGCGCAGCCGGAGGAGGTGGCGCAGCAGCTCGAAGATCTGCTGGCGATTGAAGCCGCCGACAGCCTGGCTGTGAGCGCCAAAACAGGGCAGGGGATCGCTGAGGTTCTCGAAGCCGTTGTGCAGCGCATTCCGCCTCCCGAACCGGCTGCGGATGATTCGGCACGGGGACTGGTGTTCGACTCCAAATACGATGCGTTTCGCGGTGTGGTTGTCTATCTGCGCCTGTTCAGCGGAAGCCTGAAAACCGGCGAGAAGGTGCGCATGATGGGCACGGGACAGGAGTATGAGATCAAAGAAGTCGGCGTCTTCACCCCCGATCCGGAGGTGCGCAGCGAGCTGACCGAGGGAACCGTCGGGTACGTCATCGCCAACATCAAGGATGCCTCCGAAATTCAGGTGGGGGACACCATGACCGGGGTGCGTCACCCGGCCGCCGATCCGCTGCCCGGGTTCAAGGAAATTCACCCGATGGTCTTTGCGGGGATCTATCCGGTCGATACCAATGATTATGAGAAACTGGGAAAAAGTCTGGATAAACTGCGGCTCAACGATGCGGCGTTTACCTATCAGGCCGAATCCTCCGTGGCGCTCGGTTTCGGGTTCCGCTGCGGATTTCTCGGCCTGCTGCACATGGAGATCGTTCAGGAGCGGCTGCGGCGCGAATTCGGCCTCGACATTATCGCGTCCTATCCCAACGTCGTCTACCGCATCAACCTTCGTGAAGGACAGACGCTGGAGGTCGACAATCCCACCCAGCTTCCGGACCCGACGCTGATCGACAGCATGGAGGAACCCTTTATCCGGGCCACGCTCATCACGCCGACCGACAGCCTCGGCGACATGATGCAGCTCGTGATGGACAAACGGGGTGAAATCACGCACACGGACTCCATTGATACCCGCCGCATCATGCTCACCTGCGAGCTGCCGCTCAACGAGGTGCTGGTGGATTTCTACGACCGCCTCAAAAGCCTCAGCCGCGGGTATGCCTCGCTGGATTATGAATATGCGGGATACCGTACCGCCGATCTGGTTAAAATGGATATTCTGATTCACGGGGAAGTCGTCGATGCCTTTTCCGCCATTGTGCATCGCGATAAAGCCGCCATCCGCGGCCGCCAGATGTGTCAGTCGCTCAAGGACGTCATTCCCCGGCAGGCCTTTGCGGTTGCCGTTCAGGCGGCGCTGGGCGGAAAAATCATCGCGCGCGAAACGGTGCGCGCCTTTCGCAAAGACGTGACCGCCAAATGTTACGGCGGTGATATTTCCCGCAAACGCAAACTGCTCGAGCGCCAGAAAGAGGGCAAAAAGAAAATGAAAAGCATCGGCAGCGTCAACATCCCGCAGGAGGCGTTTATTGCCGTGCTCAAAACCAAACAGGAATAAACAGGCTGTGCCTGTTTTGGGAGAACGACCGTGTATTTTTTTAAGGTTCGCAAAGCGCGAAAAGATCTGAAGCAAGTGCTGCACTATGCGCGGCACGTGCGCAACATGCATGAGGACATTGCCGACCCGGAACAGCTTGCCCGGATCAGGGAGCTGGAGCAAACCGCCCGTATTGCCCGCCGTGACGGCGATATTGATGCGATGAAAGCGGCCGGGGAGGCGGTTCTCGATGCCTGTGAAACCATTGCCCCGCCGCGCCGCCACCCGAAAGTCCGTGAAAACGTCGAAGTCCTTTTTGTCGCCATCGCCGCGGCCATGGCCATCCGTGCTTACGTGTTTCAGCCCTTTAAAATTCCCACCGGGTCCATGCAGCCGACGCTGTACGGCATAACCGTCCGTCCTCAGCAGCCGGGTGAGCTTGATTCATTTCCGGAACGTGCGTTCGCGTTTCTGGTCAAAGGGGAAATGCGACTGCAGGACATTGGTCCGGTTTCCAGATTTCTTAAAGCGGTATTCATCGGTCCGGGCCACAGCGTGGTGGCACGAACCGACGGCACGATCCGCACGCATGAAACCGCCAAGGGCATCGCCCTGGATTATCGCGATAATTTTGACGGCGGAACCATCACCATATTTATTGGCGATACACCGCACAGCATACCCAAGAAACTGGTTGCGTACTGCCGCTTCGGCGAGCCAATCAGGGCAGGGGAGTCCATCATCAAAGGCATCGTTAAAGCCGGCGATTACATCCTCGTCAACCGCGTAAAATACAATTTTGTACGGCCGGAGAGGGGGGATATCGTCGTGTTCGACGCTCAGGATGTCGCTCGCGACGCCTACTACATCAAACGGCTGGTCGGCCTGCCGGGTGACTCCATCTCACTCGATCCGCCGTACCTGCTCGTCAACGGTCAAACGCCGGACGATCCGCGGTTTCATAAGCTGTTCAATAATGAACGGTATTCCGGTTATGTGTTCGGAGATCGACGCAGCGACAACGTGCCGCTGCTCGAAAAGCCGGCCGATTCCATTGCGCTCAACAACCATGAATATTTGTTTTTCGGCGACAATTCACCCAACAGCCTGGACGGCCGCTATTTCGGCGGTGTCCGACGCGAGCGGCTGCTGGGAACCGCATTCCTGGTCGGGCTTCCGTTTGACCGGGCCGGTTTTCCTGAAATCTGGCATTAAGCGTTTTGTCGAAAAATAACTGCCTGAGAATCGCTTGGTTGGTTTTTTGACGGGCTGCGGGGCAAACCATGAACCTTCCAAATCGGTTGGAAGCCATTTCCAATCACGGGAACATTGGAACCGGACGCCGAAATCTCCGGGCGGGACAAAAGCTTTTGGGGCAGGAAAGCATAACCGTTTAACAAGCTGCGGAGCGGCGAAAAATCCTGCGTTTCCTGTATGCAGACCCTGAAATCCCCTGCATTCATTATCTTTCGATATAACGTCGCATAATATATCTTATGTCTAATACAGGGTCGCTGACGGTACCACATCTTGTGTTTTGATGGTTTCCTGTGGATAAACCCCCGCTAGTAGCGAGTTATTAACAGCGGCACTACAAAAAGATGAAATACGGACCGCTTTTCCTTCCAAATCCATCCTTCCCGCGCCCGCCGTGCGCGGCTACAGAAAAGCATTCTTCCGCAGCAGCTCAAACATGCAGGTGCTGTACTCGTCATAAGTCGGGATGCGATCCGCCGGCAGACAGAAAATAATGCCGACTTTTTCCTTCAACGTTTGGCCAAAGGGAAGAATTCCATCGCGCGCCCTGCCCTCGGCAAAAAGTAAAATTTACCGGCGGCAAAAGCATGCACCAGTTTGTGCGCGAAATCCGGCTGGTAAAAAGGCTTCGTTTCCCTCACACCCCGCGAAAATCTACGAAGAGCCTAAAAAGCTGTTTTGGACAGGCGTGTTTTGCACCTTTTTGCGATAGCGCTCAATGAAATCAACCGCATTTTGGCCTGAATAAGGACCCATCGTGTGGGCGTCACCGATCAGGCAAACGCCTCAGTGGCAGGCTGGCCCCCTGACGCCAATACGGCTCGACAAGATGCAGAATGCGGCTTTGACGAACGGACAAGGAAGGACGCTCCAGTTCCAAATGGCACATCTCGACGGCCAGTTCGCCTACACGGCGCAGGTCTATTTTGAGACCCGCCAGATCGGTTTCGCTCTTCTCATCTTCCCAGAGTGCATAACAGGCAAAGGCCACCTGCTCGGGAACGGCAACGCCCAGCCCGTGGAGTGTTTCCGCAACGTAATCGTGGCCGATCACGACGTCGGGCCGGTGTGTTTGCAGCCACTCCTGAAATACCGCAAGCTCCTTTTTGCCGGGGTTCAGGGGCAGTGAGAAAAAAGGAATCTCCGGCAGGGAGGGATGGATGGACTGGGCCACCTTTCCACCGGCAAGTGCCAGGTGCCGGGATTCGATGGCGGCCTCGGACAGGATCACCAGGCCCAGTCTGCGATAGCCGGCTTCCGCCAGCCTTTGCCACACGATCCGCAGTCCGGAAAGCAGATCGTTGGTGATCGTGGAAAGAGGAAGCATCTCCACGCCGCCGCCCATCGCGATGGCGTGGAAATCCTTCCATGGGAATGCGTTGTAGCTGCCGGGGTTGCGCACGGCATCCACCAGCAGCGCATCCACGCTGCGGGTTTTCAAGACGTGGGCCAGTCGCGACACCCTGCCCTCATAATCGGCCAGGGAAAATCGTTCCGTGCGATAGCCGAGTTCTTCCGCGCGTTCCCGGGCGGCCTTGAATCGCATTTGTCCGGCAGGATGGTTTTCCGCCTGTGCATCGGTCAGCATGGCAATAACGCGGTCCGAGGCCAGAGCGCCCCCCGAACGATAGGCCGCCAGGCGGGAGAGAACGGGGTCCGGACGGTAGCCCATCGCTTTGGCCTTTTTCTCGATGCGAAGGCGGGTTGCTTCGCTCACCCTGCCCTTGCCTGCAAGGGCTCGCGAGACGGTGGTCACGGACAGGTTAAGCCGGTCGGCGATGTCGGCAAGGCGGACGCGCTCTTTCATGCGCAACTATTTGCGCAAGACGGGACTTTTGTCAAGCCGAAGCGTACGGTAGGACTACACCATGTCATTAATGAAGCGATTGACCCTCGAAGTATCCCCCAAGGCGTTTTTTCCGATTGAACGCAAGAGAACGGAGCAGGCGCTTGAGACGGTGTTCCGGCAATGGAGTAACCTTGCGGACCATGCCGACGAGGTGGCACTGCTGTGGTGGTTTGGAGCCGGGGAGGAAATCCTTGAGTTTTCGGGCGACATGGCGCAACCGGTGGAATGGGCGAAGTGGCTCGGGTTCGCAGAACAGCATTTTACGATTTTGAAGGCATGCGACCCGATGGGGGAAGCGCTCCATGGGTTTGACTGGATCTATCGACCGGATGCCGGGCAACTGACCCTGGGGGATATGCGGGTGTTTGCCGAGGCGGCCAAGGCGGCTTCGCGCAAGGTGCTTGGCCGCGAGGTGAAACTGGGTATCCCCTTTGATCCCGGCAACGAATTCTGCAAGTCGGATTTCCGCGATCGGCGGCATCCGGAACTGCTGCTCTCTGGCCAAGGCGCGTTGCGGTGTGTTAACGCGACCGCGCGGATGGCGGCGGACAAGAGTCAGCCGTATGCGGGATTCCCGGAAGGGATTCCGGAGGGCTTGCCCTTCGGGACCTTTTTCGGACGGCAGTGCGCGGCCTTTTTCGCGGCGATGCCCTTCGACTTTCTCTGGCTGTCCAACAGCTTTGGTTTCGGGCGCAGCCCGTATGCGGGAAACGCGGTCAGCGAATTCTTTGACGGGGAAACGTTCTTCCTCGAAAAGAACCATGAGGTGCGTGAGGCGGTGGTGGATTTCTGGAGACACTTTCGGGCGGAGTGTCCGGAAATCCGCGTGGCGTGCCGGGGCACGGATTATTCGGCAGGGATCAATATGATCAACCAGGCCACGCCGTATGAGCATATTTATCGCGAAGCCGGCTGGATCACCCCGCCGCCCAATACCCCTTGGCCGGCGGTGACGGGTAACCACGGGGTTTCGCTCGCGGGGGTGATGACCCAGCTTTCCGTCGTTCCGGGGCACGAATTTCCCTATCGCTGCTACATGAATGATCCCTGGTGGCTGAACTCTCCGTGGGAGGATCGCTACCAGATGAATCCAAGCGATATGTACCTGACCATGGGTCTTTCACGCCTGCACGAAAACGGGCAACTGGACTGCGTGACGGACGTCAGCATGGTTTCCCTGGATACCGTTTGGGGAGAACTGCCCGAACGCTTTCCCGACACCTTGATTCCGCATCTCAAACGGGCATTGAATGAGCGCCCGACTGCGGCCGGGCCGTTTGTCTGGGTTTACCCGTTTGAAGAATTCCGCGACGCGCTCTTTGACCGCAAGCGGGATGCCGATGCCGTTCTGGCCGGTGATGCCAACATCATCCAGGCGCTCAATCGCGGCCTTCCCCTTTCGACGATCGTCACGCCCGCGGGCTTGCGGACAGCGCTTGCCGAGGACGCGAAGGCTCTGACCGGACGGGTCGTCATCAGCCCGGTGCCGGCGGCCGATACCGCCTGGGAGCAAAGCCTCCTGGATTATGTGCAGAGCGGTGGTGCGGTTCTGTGTTACGGAAGCGCGCACCGGGCGTCGGATCGGTTTCTGAAAACAATCGGGCTCGACCTGGCCGGGGAAGCCATGGAGGGGCTCAAGGTCTCCTGGCTGTCCGAGCCGCAAATGGATACGTTCAGCGAACAGGGAGTTGCCCGGGATCTGGCGCGGCCCTCGGTCGTCACGCAGGGAGGACTCCGCGAGGTGGACGGCGCGGCTGACTACGAGAGCCTCGCCCTCGCGACGGACGCCCATGGCAGGCAACGTACTCTGGCGGGATTGCGACGTGCCGGCTCCGGCGGTGCGATCGGCTGGGTACGGGGCTTTTCGGCCTTTACCGAGTGGGGACGCGACCTGTCGGCGGTGCCCGACACAGAGGCCTTTCCCTGTGCAGTTCTCTTCCGTTGGGTTCTCGACCGTCTGGGCTGGACCTTTCGCTATGCCCGTTCCCGGGCGGACAGCGGGAGCCCGAAACGCTTCTTTGGTGAGGGCGCGGAGGAGAACGATCCCGGCGGGGAACGGGACATGCCGGACCCGCACAATTTCTACTCGCAGTTCACCATTTCCCGCAACGGGTTCGTCCTCACGGCGAACAGCAACGATCCCGATATGACCCTGAAAATGCGGACGCCGTTCGGAGCCCCCGTCCTGCCGTATCGCCATACCCGGTTGATGGACGGGCACAGCTGCTTCCGCTTCAGCGAGGAACCGTTTTTGCATGGTGAGTGCCGGGTGTTCGTGGAACAGGAGGCGGGGACCCTGCTCTACCAGAATATTCCCACCGCGCACCCGCGCTTCCGTCTTCGCCGAATGCTTTACGGCCTGCACAATGCCACCGTCCGCTATTTCCCGGAGGACGGATGTTTTGCGAATACCCGTGTTCTGGTCAACCCGAACTCCCACTTCACCCTGGGCGAAGAAAGGGAACCCGTCTGGGAGGAACAGTGCGGGTGTCGCTGCCTGGTGCTCCGCAATGTAACCGGCCGGATCAGCATCGGCTGGTCGCAGGACGATGCGATCATGCCGCACCCGGTGCGCGATCTGCGCGTCGACGAATGAACCTGTTTTCTTATGATAAATTCAACCACCCCCCCAACCCCATCCAACCTATGAAAAATATGACCAACCCGACAAATCCCGCCCCAACGCCTGCCAACGTCGGCCTCGTTGCCGTTGGCCACACGACGTACTGGAGTCAGTTTGAAGGACTGCTCGACGAATTACTCGGAAAATACGAGCAGCTCGCGGCCGGGATTGAGGCCATGGATCCCGGCGTACGGCTGAAGAAATTCGGCATGATCGACGATGCCGCCTGTGCCTATGCCGCCGTGGAGAAGATGAAGGCCGCGAACCTCGACCTGCTTTTTGTCGACATGGTCACCTATGCGACCTCTTCCACCTTCGGCATCCTGATCCGGGAGCTGGACATTCCGTTTGTGCTCGTCGCCCTGCAGCCCCTGGAGGCCATGGACTACACGAAGGCGACCACCTACATGCAGCTCTGCAATGATGACTTCTGTTCCGTCCCGGAATTTATGGGGGTTGCCCAGCGGATGGGAAAACCGATGCCCGATGTGATCATCGGCATGCGCAACGACGACCCGG
>CAZITJ010000088.1:0-9450 GCA_964542135.1 uncultured Verrucomicrobiota bacterium | reverse complement strand
GGCGGCCTTGCGCTCGGACACGAAAAAGGTATATCCCCTGCCCTGCGGATCATGCTGCATCTCCGGCAGACCGTCGTCTGCCGGAGACGAAAAGTCGAAATCAAGTTGATCGGCGTTTTTCATATGATCGCACTCCCATTAGCATCAAAATCCTCCAACTCCAAAACCGCTTCCATATAGCCCAAAAACGAACTGTACTTGGCACTGTCAGGCCAAAGCAAAACCCCTGGATAACGCTTAGATTCTTCGATCATCAGTTTGTCGCGGATGTTCTTACGAAGCCGGACGCTACCGTTTTGTATTTCCCGCCAAGAGACATCTTCAAAATTGCGGATTCGTTGAACTAGAGTCGGATTGACAACCGTTAATTGCGACTCATCGTCAATCACTCTAAACTCTTTTTCAACGGTCTTAAATGCGAACACGCTGTCCTTTTCACAGAGTTTCCTCGAGAAAGAACCTTGCTCGCGAATTTCCTTCTGCATGGCCTCGGTACAAAGCTCAGGAGAAATAACCCTTCCTTCTTCGAAAAACTCACGCAGAATTCTTCCCGACACGTTTAGCGATGGATTTTTTGTAACTCCACCGTCATTTGCATTCAGCGAAACCGTCCAGACATTCGCCTCTTCATGCTCTGAATTTCGATTCACCCGTCCGGCAATCTGCAGTAATGAAAGCAGAGAAGCGCATTCCCTTACTCCGGTTCGAAACGACAAATCCACACCAGCCTCAACACAGGAGGTTGCAAACAGACACCACCGAGAGTGTGCCTTGTACTTCAATCGTGCCTTTACCAAATCCAACGTGATCTCTCTGTCTTCTGGTGTCAACGAGGTTGAAAGATGTAAAACATTGCCTTTGCCGAATAAGCGTTCCGCTTCTCTTGCGGCTGCCGCTGCGGTATGCACCGTATTCAGCACCACGAGAATTGGTCCTTCCAGACCTGTCAGCCATTCGGACAGATCATCCAAACACATCGCTTCCGGCCGATAACGGTGTTCAATACGCGCAACTTCAAAATTCTGCAGCTTTCCCTGCTCTTGATTCGGCAACAGGTTTGGAAGCTGTTCATGTATGCTGTCCCGGCGAAATTCATCCAACGACCAGAAATGACACAAGGAACCTGAAGCCAATACCCACTGACACGACCAAGCCGACGCGGCATGTTGGATCCACTGCCACGCCAACGGCAACAGCTTAACCGGCAGCATGGCATGCGCCTCATCGAGGAAAACGGCACTGCCCGGCAAGTTCTGCAGCCTCCGCAAGGCAGACGGTGAGGCCGAAGCCAGTGTTTCAAAAAATGCAACTGCTGTCGTAACCACGACAGGTGCGTCCCATAGGGCGGTAAGCTTTCGGCTCGCCCGATCTTTGAAATCCGCACGATGATGAATTTCTGCAACAACATCTTCGGCATGCTCACCGTCAAGAATTAACGCCTTGCGATACGTTCTAACGGATTGCGTAATAATGTTGGTAAAAGGCAAAATCACAAAAATCCGCCGTAATTTCTGTTCAGCGGCCATATTCAGCAAATACGACATCACCGACGTTGTTTTGCCTGTTCCGACCGGAGCATCGCAAATAGCGATTGGACTTCCGCTGATACTGCGGGAACAGGCTGTAAAAAAGGCTCCCCGCATTTGATTGCGCTCGGACACATCTCCGTCCGACGAAAGCTTCTCAACATAGCGTCGCAAAGCTTCCAGACGCTCGCCTGCCCGCAGTTTCGGAGGGTTCCGGTTTTTCGGCTCATCGTTTGATGCACGGGCCGCATCGCCATGATCCGCGTGCGTCAGGCAGGAAAACAGGATGCGAATATCAGCGGATGACAATGCTGAGGTTATCTCTAACGGAACCTTGGGAACAATCGCCGGGCGCAAACTGCTTTCGTGTCGCTCCAGCAATCCAGACAACTCCTGATCCACCTGATGCTTAACCGACGCATTGCGCATTCCATGAATATCCAGATCCGTTACATCTGGAAGTCCAGCATGATGTGCATAAACAAGGAGTGCAGAAGTCCATGCTTCCTGTTCCGGTGCGATTAAATGCGCTATCCCCGCATCAGGATGAGACACCGGCAAACGCTTGGCCCTTTTTTCTCCGCGTAATACCTGCTGATTCTCTTTATTGAGCTTGCCGAGATCATGATATTCCGCCGCAAGCTCCAGAATTCGGAGCATTGCGGCAGCATCCCAATCCCGCGCGTATCGCAACACTTTGCGCAAATAACACCGCCCCCGCACCAGAACATGCAGCACATGATCCAGATACGTTTGGGGCGGTATATCCCGCTTCGGGTCGGCGCTGCGCGCAAGATACTGCATGGCTATCTGTCCATCAGGTCTTTGCAATCAACCTTTTCCTTCAATTCTTTTGACAGTTCTGAGGGAACATCATAATCCCCCCACGATGTGGAAGGAGCTAACGGATCGTCGCTCAAACGCTTTGGTGTCAGCGCATCAATCAGAAGATAATCCGGGCAGCTTCCCAGCGGATGATGGTGTTCCATCCACCATGCATGGCGGATACGGACATCCGGTCGGATCGCCGAACGCGTATGTTCGTAGGCATACGGAATCAACCGCTTCAGCAACTCCACATCGCACGGCTTGCAGCCCGATTTTTTCGCCAAACTCGGATTGGTATAAAACGGCATCACATAGACACCATGCTGCACCACCCGATACGCCAGCGGCGCCATGCCGGAACTTTTGCCTTCCTGCACCGCCATTTTTTTCGTGTTCGTATGACGCTGAATAATGACCGGAGCGACTGAAAGTCCCATTCCAAACTGAGCAACACCCGTTTTGATGTATCCTTTATGCCCGCCGTCTTCGAGAAACGTGTTGCCAAATAAACGCGCATCCCAGTACTTCTTCACGAAATCACTCTGAAGAAACTTTTCCTCCTCATACTTCTTGATGTCTCCCATTTCCTTGGTGACTTCTTTGCGATCACGACCGCGTGATTCCAAAATCTCAAACGTGTACCCGTCTGGAACATCCGGCAATTTTTCAGTCTCAGTCACGCTCTGATAAACCGGCCCTTCGGTCCACTCCATCAGATCGCGCAGTTTACGCTTGAACGAAACGGGCGAGATTTCCCCCTGTCCGTTATCACGAACCCGAGGATCGCTTTCCTGATCCGGATTCCCATTCGGATTGGAATTGACCACTTCGATAACCAGCAAACCTGTCACGCGTTTAATTTGATCGCTCATTTTGAACCTCCCTCTTCACTTGTATTCGTTGTTTCAACATCCTCCGGATTCTCTTTCTTTGGAAAAGACGATAGATACCCCAAAAACACCTGCGCGCGCTCATCCGGCGTTAAACGTTTTGGCCATCCTTTTGCAAGAAGAGGCTCCGCAATTTCACTCCACTGCTTGAGCCAATACCAAACCAATCCGCCCTTATTGATTTTTTCGCCTTTTTTGCCTTCAACGCTCTTGTCACTGCCACCGCGCGCCCATTTCACATATGGCGCGGAACGCATAGCCAGTTGATTCAGTGTCATGCCCGGTGATTCCATCATTCCCACCAGCAGCGAACTGCCGCACAGTTCCGGCGGCAACTCTTTCTTCCGCACCACCTCGCAGTAGAGCCGATGCAACTCATCGGCCACCCGCAGACAGCGTCCCAACTGAACTGCACTTTCATTCATATACGCCTCCTTCCGTTTTCCTGATTTAAACAGCAGCAACCCTAGAATCCCTGGGTAATACATCTTATTCGGCAGTTTTGCGACTTCACCCTTCCCCACACTGCGGCACAGCGTCAGGAAGTATCCCTGCGCATGCTGCATAAAGCGCTCCATCATGTGCGCGGCCAACGCATCGCAAGGTTTCTCCAACAGCAATCGCAGTCCATCCGTCGGTTGAAAAATGGAAACCTTGGTTTTGCCCGCATCAGCTCTCGTCCCATCTCGTTTCCAAACTGCATTCAAAAACCTATGCAATTTGATTGGAAACACCGTGGCAGAGTCGACTTGGACGGGATATGACTTACCCGTCTTTTCATTTTTCTCTTCGCTCCAATCCCATACGTCCAACAGCGGAATATTCTGGCAGCCCTCATGCCAAGCCAAAGATGCAGCCTCAAGCGTTTCCACTGTCGCGTTACGGTAATAAACCACCTTTGTCCTTGCGCTTGTTGCATCCGCTTTTCGCAAAGAAAAGATTTCAAGTTCCGCATCCGCTGCCGCCTGACCCAGGCCCTCTAACTGTTCAATCACGGTTTTTGCCAGTTTCTCGAACCTTTCTTGTTGTAGGATCTCATTAGTCTGCGCACCTAACATTTTCGTAATGGGAATACTGCTCTTCGGCAAAGCCTTCGGATAAGCGAAAAGCAATTCTTTCTCGTCAGCTTTTCCATAGGTTTCTCCGTCACGCTCACCTGTTCGCGGAGCAAGCCATTCAAGTGCCGCTTTTGCCCGCTTACGAGTTTCTAAACCCGTCGGAAACGTGATGCTTTCACAACGATCATAACGCATCTGTGCCGGTATCGCTTTTACCTGAGAACGCAATTTGACCCCGCCAAGAAAGGGCAGGGTGACTTGAGGGTAAAGGTCTTCCAGCCCCTTTTCCTCAGAATTATAAGCATCCGAATCCTGCGTCTGTTCGGGAACGGAAGACAGCCAAAGCAACTCGTTCAGCCGTTGCATGGTTTCGCGGCTTGATACAGGATATTTGCAATAATCACTTATGTCCAAGAATACGGATGGCTTGGCTTTAAGAAATTCAGTGGCCGTTTTTTCGTCAAACGAACTTCGGACTTTTTCCGCGAATTCTTCCTGAAATTTTTCGGGATCAATTGCCTTCACGGTCGACAAATATCTGCTCAATGTCTCGTTGGGCTTCAGACCGTCTTTACAGAGGTCTTCTAATGAGTCGCGAACCTTGCCAAAAATTTTGGTCAAATTCTTAGGAGAGTAATTAAAGCCAGGCAAAGCGAACCCAAGGTTTGGCTCATATTTCCAGAGTTCCTTATCCAATCCTTCAGGAAGTCGCTCGACATCCTTTATGTGTCCATCCGCTGAAAGCCAGATTCGGATACAAGGCTTGTTGTCCGCCGAAGGAATGGTGGCCAGACTGGGGTGCCAATGATAAAGGGGCACACCTGAACCTTCGAGTGCTTCAGCAACCTTGACCAGTTCATCAATCATAGTTCACGTCCTTTCAACGGATATTGAAGCACGCCGTTTTCGATTTTAACGTTTTGATCATAGGTGAAATTGAGAGGCGCATTCCATCCATCCTCAAAAACCTGCCGCAGCATGGACGGCAGCACCGTGTTGATATCGTCCTGAACCTTCGTTTCTGAACGGAATTTTCCGACATAGGACGGCGTAAACTCTTTCCACCCCAGGCACGGCAATGCAAACCACTGCCCTCTTTTGAGCCGCCGTTTAAAAATCGCCGCATAGGCGTGCCCCGGCGATGAAGTATTTTCATCCCACGCCTTCGCTCTTTCACTCATACCTTCCTTGTTTCGTGCCGGATAAACATTCGCGTACATCCGGTAGCAGACATCTGTCAACACTGTTACAACGAACTGATATGCACTGTTTTTCTTTTTCTGCTCACTGCTTCGAAGGGGTCCATTGTAATTTGTGGCATAGCTGTGAAAATGCAGCGGCTTGCAGATTTCCACCTTGAACGGAACAATTTCCGTTGCCGGTCCCCACAAAACCGACTCGAAGATTCCCTTCACAGCAGAATATGTTGGCGCGGGATAACTGACGGGACAGTCTCCCGTGTCCGGTCGTGTCCACATGGCCGTTGGCCCGGCAATTTCCAATTCAATTTGATATGGCTTCATTTCTTATTCCTCTCTTCCCCAAATGCTGATCCAGCGGCTGCCAGTTTTCGGGCGGCTCCCCTTCTTTACTGTGGGCGTAGAATTTCATGGCACGCGGCGCAAAGTGCGATGCCGATTGTAGCGGAGATTTTTTGAGAGGCGATTGCTTTCCCAAAAAAATTACCGCATAAACGGTATGTCAAGATCTTTACAGATCTTGCGCGCAAGCGAACCGGGGATCTTACATCTGTACTGCTATCCGTTATTTTCTTGTTTTTTGTGCAATTTTTTCATGCCCCCGCTTTCTAAACACCTATTAGCAAACAACTAAAATGGATGAAAATTTGCCACAAGAGATCACATTGAAAACAGAGCCGAACGTCCGTTTTTTGTGTTCTTTGCGCTCTCTCGTGGCTAAACCATTCTCGCGTTCATTGGCGTTCATTCGCGGTTAAAACTCTCTCTCCAATCGTTTCCCCGCAATAGCGGGTGGTAAAGCGTCGCCTGCGGTCAGTTACGAAACCGATAAACGGCGGTGCGGATCAGAGGCCGAATAGCATCATCCGTGATAATATCATTTGAGTCTATCGGTGAGTTTTTCGAGGACGGTGTCGGGAACGGACAGATCGCCGAAACCGGTGCCGAGGGAAAGATGAGGGGTGCGGGCGCCGTGGAAGTCGCTGCCGCCGGTGGCGACAAGGTCGATGTCGGCGCACATGCGCAGAAAGGCGGCGCTCTGATGCTCTTTATGCGTCGGATGCCAGACTTCGAGTCCGCCGAGACCGTGTTCTTTCAGACGCCTGACGAGCCGCCGCAGCTTGCGCGAGGGAATGCGCATCTGCCCCGGATGGGCGATGACGGGGACACCGCCGGCTTCGGCAATGAGTTCCACGCACTGTTCCGGAGACAGTCGCCGCCGATCCGCATAGGCGGCCTTCCCCTTCCCCAGCAACTGACGAAAGATTTTGTGCGGGTGACTGAAGTGTCCCTTTTCCATGAGCGCGGCGGCGAAGTGCGGACGGCCGACAACGCGGCTGCCGGCATGTTTCTGCACGTCCTCGTGCGTGAGCTCATAGCCGAGGCGATTGAGATTTTCCAATATCTGGACATTACGATCCGTGCGTCCCTGCTGCACCCGTTCGAGCGCGGCCTGCAGGGCGGGCTCGAGCGGGTTGAAGAGATAGCCGAGAATATGCAAAGGAATCTCTCCGTATTCCGCACTCAGCTCGATCCCTGCCACGGCCTGCACGGCCGAATGATCCGCCGCTTCAAAAAAGAGGTCGAGACCGCCGGTCGTATCGTGATCGGTCAGCGCCAGCGCAGATAATCCGCCCTGCTCCGCGAGGGAAATCAGCTCTGCGGGCGTATGGGTGCCGTCGGAAAAACAGGAGTGACAGTGTAAATCAATCATGGGGAGCACCAAAAGAAAGCGGCAGAGTGCCTGTCGACTTTCTTTTTCCTTTCGTTTTATTTTCCATTTTTTTCCTGTTCGATCTGCCGGTCTGTTCTGCTTAAATTCAGTCTGTTTTACCGAATTCACAACCCCGGAACGATCAAAAGGAGCATATGATGGATTTAAAACTGATTGCCAATACGATTCGCGGCCTTTCGATGGACGGCGTGCAGGCGGCCAATTCCGGCCACCCCGGCATGCCGATGGGCATGGCCGATGTCGCCGCTGTGCTCTGGACCCGATACCTGAAGTACAATCCGCAGAACCCGAACTGGGCCGACCGCGACCGGTTTATTCTTTCGGCCGGACACGGCTCCATGCTGATCTACAGCCTGCTGCACCTCGCCGGCTACGACCTGCCGCTGGACGAACTCAAAAACTTCCGCCAGTGGGGCAGCAAAACGGCCGGTCACCCGGAATACGGCCACACGGTCGGCGTGGAAACCACCACCGGCCCGCTCGGCCAGGGCTGCGGCAACGCGGTCGGCATGGCGATCGCCGAGCAGATGCTCGCCAAGCGCTTCAACTCCAAAACGCATCCGCTGGTGGATCACACCACCTATGTCCTCGCCTCCGAGGGGGAGTTTATGGAAGGGATTTCCCATGAGGTCTTCTCGCTGGCCGGGCATCTCGGCCTCGGCAAGCTCATCGTGTTCTACGACGAAAACTTTATCAGCATCGAAGGCGATACGCACATCACCTACACCGATAACGTCAAAAAGCGCATGCAGGCCTACGGCTGGCACGTTCAGGAAATCGACGGCCACAACACAGACGAAATCGCCGCCGCCACAGAGGCCGCACAGGCCCAGACCCGCAAGCCGTCGGTCGTCATCTGCAAAACCACCATCGGGTTCGGCTCTCCGAACAAAGCCGGCTCGCACAACTGTCACGGCGCGCCGCTCGGTGAAGAGGAAGTGGCGCTGACCAAACAGGCGCTGGGCATTTCGCCGGAACCCTTCTTTGTTCCCGACGAAGTCCGCGCCGCCTTTGCCGAGGTCGCACAGCGCGGCGCTCAGGCCGAGGCCGACTGGAATGCCCTGCTGGCCGACTTTGAGCAGGCCCGCCCGCGCAAAGCCAAAGAATGGCAGCGGTTTATGGCCGGCGAACTGCCTGCCGACCTGGAGAAAAAGATTGCCGACTTCGAACCCGGCGGCTCCATGGCCACCCGCAAGGCTTCCGGCGCCGTGCTGCAGGATCTCGCCAAAGCCGTACCCTTCCTCGTCGGCGGCTCGGCCGACCTCGCGCCGAGCAACAACACCGACCTCAAGGACATGGGCGATATCAACAAGCGAAAATTCAAAGGCCGCAACTTTCACTTCGGTGTCCGCGAGCTGGGGATGGGCGCGGTCATCAACGGCGTGCAGCTGCACGGCGGCTTCCGCATCTTCGGCGCCACCTTCCTGGTTTTCGCCGACTTTGTGCGCCCGGCCACCCGCCTCGCCGCGCTGATGAACCAGCCGGTCATCTATGTCTACACACACGACAGCTTCTATGTCGGCGAAGACGGCCCGACCCATCAGCCGATTGAAACGCTGATGAGCCTGCGCATCACCCCCAACGTCACCGTCATCCGCCCGTCCGACGCCACCGAAACCAGGTGCGCGTGGATTGCGGCGCTCGAAAACACAAGCGGCCCGACCGCTCTGCTGCTGACCCGCCAGAACCTGCCGGTGTTTGACCGCAACGAACTGGCCCCGGCCGCCAACCTCAAAAAAGGCGCCTATACCATCTGGGAAAACGCAAAAACGGATCACGACATTCTTATTATGGCCAGCGGATCCGAGGTCTGGATTTCCATCGAAGCCGGCAAAAAGCTGGCAGAGGACGGCCAATCCGTACGCGTGGTCAGCATGCCGAGCTGGGAACTGTTCGAAAAACAGGATGAGGCCTATAAAGCCTCTGTCCTTCCCCCCGAATGCGCCTGCCGCCTGGCGGTCGAAGCGGGCGTACCGCACGGCTGGGAAAAATACATCGGCTCCGCAGGCCGCGCCGTCGGCATCGACCACTTCGGCGCCTCGGCGCCCGGCGGTGTGCTGGCCGAAAAGTTCGGCATTACGGCGGATAACGTGTACAGCACGGCCCGTGATATGCTGGGCTGATGCAGCATCCGGCAAACCGAAAAGCTCCCCGCCGAACCGGTGCGGGAGCTTTTTGTTTTTTAGCTGGGAATACAATTTCTTTGTCGCTAGA
>CAZITJ010000087.1:0-9500 GCA_964542135.1 uncultured Verrucomicrobiota bacterium | reverse complement strand
GCGGTTGGTTTCTTTCCATTTCCAGCTTGCTTACCCGGTGTTGCGGAGACGCCGCTTGAGACCGGCGATCATGAGTGCATCGATGAAGGAGGCGGGCGCGAAGCGGCGCAGCGCGGCACCGCAACGGGCGACGACAGTGACACAGCGCCGCCGCGGCGGCCGGCGGCTTTCCAAACATTGGAAAACAACCTGAGCGACGGCTTCGGGCGGTTTTATGAATTGACCTCCCGTACGGGCCGCGCGACCGGTTTTGCGAACGGCAACGGCTTCTCGATAAAAGTCCGCAAAAACCGAATCCGGACGCAGCGCGCAGCGTTCGGTGCGGAGGGCCAGGTTCTGAGAAAAGCGGGTTTCGATGGGGCCCGGCTGAACGACGGATACGGCGACGCCGGAATCAAAAAGCTCGCGGCGCAGCGCATCGGAGAGTGCCTCCACGGCGTATTTGGATGCGGAATAGATTCCGGTGAACGGCAGCGTGATTTCCCCGAGAACGGAACTGATGTTGACGATCCGTCCGCAGCCCTGCCGCCGGAAGTGCGGAATAAAGCAGTTGGTCAGTTCCTGCAGACCGAAGACGTTGACTTCAAAGAGGTCGCGGAGCATGTCGCGCGATGCGTCTTCGACGGCCGCGGCGAATCCGAAGCCGGCGTTGTTGACCAGTGCGCCGGGCCGGCCGTCAAAGCGCTTGATAACGGTTTCGGCGGCGGCGGTGATGGAGGCGCTGTCGGTCAGATCGAGCTGTACGGGGTCGAAGCCGTCCTCACGCAAGCGCCGGAGTCCTTCTTCGCCGCGGGCGGAGGCGGCGACCTGCCATCCGCGGTCGCGCAGCAGCCGGGCGGTTGCCAGCCCGATGCCGGAGGAGCATCCGGTGATCAGCACCCTGTTCGGGATGGGCGGGGTCTTTTTCATGCGGGCGGGTCGATCGGTTTGAGCAGCAGGGTGTGGATGCGCCGGGCGGTGGCGTTCTGCACGGTAATTTCGAGGCCGGGCACCGTGAGTCTGGCCCCGATGGGCGGAATGGTGCCGAGTTCGTTGAGGACAAAGCCGCCGATGGAGTCGTATTCATCGCTCTCCGGGATGTGCAGGCCGATTTTTTCGTTGAGGTCGTCGACGCCGAGGCCGGCTTTGACGAGGATGGAGCCGTCGGATCGTTTCTGGATTTCTTTTTCGGCCAGATCATACTCGTCGTTGATTTCGCCGATGAGCTCTTCAATGATGTCCTCCATGCAGATGATGCCGGCGGTGCCGCCGTATTCATCGACAACCAGCGCCATCTGATAGCGGTTGCCCTGCATCTGCCAGAGCAGATCGTTGATGGGCATGGTTTCGGGGATGATGCTGAGTTTTTTGGCGATCTCGGACAGCGGGGTGTCGGCGCGTCCATGCGCGAGCCGGCGCAGCAGATCTTTGACGTGAACAACGCCGCAGACATTGTCGATGGTTTCGGTATAGACGGGGAAACGCGAGTGCCGCGACCCGCCGAGTTTGTCGATGGCCTGCTCCACGGAGATCTCGGCACGCAGTCCCTCGATGTCCACCCGCGGCGTCATGATTTCGCGCGCGACGGTTTCGCCGAGCTCAAAGACGCCGCGGATGATGTCGCGCTCCTCGTCTTCGAGTTCGCGTTCGTCGGCCTCGTCCACGAGCGTCATAATCTCCTCTTCGGGTGTGGGACGGTCGTCTTCATCCGCCGAGGAGAGTGCGTGCGCGAGCAGGCCGCGCTCCAGAGCGTACACCGGCCAGACCAGCGGGAGGAGCAGCCAGGTGACGGCGATCACCAGCGGCAGGAAAAAGAGCGACAGACGGTCGGCATAGCTCTCGGCCAGCACAAAGGGAATGACGCGGATAAAGAGCAGGTAGAGAAGGGTCATTCCCAGGAGCATCAGGATGCCGTCCGCGGCACCGGCCGGGGCGAAGGCATGCAGGGCAAACCAGACCGCGGCGATTTCAAAGAGCGTGAGGCAGAACCGCAGGGTGGTGCGCAGCAGGTTCCAGCGCTCCGCCCAGCGGGTCAGCAGGCCGGCCGCCTGGGGTCGCTTTTCAGCCAGACGGCTCACGCCGGCGTTGCCGGTTTCACGAAAGGCGGCAAAGAGGACCGCCCAGAGGCCTGCCAGAAGCAGGGCGGCGACGCCTGCCGTCAGGGTGTGGATGTCAGGTGTATTCATGATGAGGGATGGATGAGTGTGCGCGGTTTGAATTGTGCGAGCCGCCGCCGTTCGATGCGGCGCATGGCCGCGCGGCGGGCCGGCGTGTTGTCGTCGGCGCCGGAGAGATGGTTGAAGCCGTGGGCGATATAGAGCGCCAGTTCAAAATCGGCGCCGCGATGCCGCGGGCCTTCTTCGACGGCGCGTTCGACGTTGACGGCCAGATCGCCGGAGCTTCCGTGTTCGCCGGGGATCGGCGGGATGCGGAAACTGATGACGTCGGTCGGCCGGTTTTCAGCGAAATAGAGGCGGTTGAGCTGCGTGATGCCCTCATGATCGGTGAGCAGCAGCGTGACCTCCCGCCAGTCGGTTTGCGGATCGTCGGCTTCAAGTTCACCGGCCAGGTCCCGGCTCAGTCTGCGAATCGCCGGCAGGTGGAGGCGGTGCGCTGTCTGATGATTGCGGAGGTGGATTTTCATCCTTCTTTTTTTCGGTTGATTCGTCCGTTTTCGGATAGGCCACGCGGCCGTGAAGCATGTTGGTGAGCGTGAAGATAAAGGACTGCCGGATGATTTTCAATTCCGAGAGTGTCAGATTGCAGTCGTCGAGCTGTCCGTCGTGCAGGCGCGAATCGAAGATGCTGTTGACGAGGTTGGTGATGCGCACGGGGGTGGGTTTTTCGAGCGACCGGGAGGCGGCCTCGCAGCCGTCGGCCAGCATCAGTACGGCCATTTCGCGGGTCTGCGGTTTCGGGCCTTCGTAGCGGAAGTCCTCATCGTTGATTTTGCCTGCCGATCCGTTTTCGTTTTCCTCTTTTGTTTTGGCGCGGTGGTAGAAGACGGAGACGAGGCCGGTGCCCTGATGTTCGCGGATGCCGTTGATGACGACCTGCGGCAGCTTGTATTTTTTTGCCAGCGTGACGCCTTCCTTGATGTGCGAGATGATGACGAGCGTGCTCATGCTGGGGGCGAGGTCGTCGTGCGGATTTTCGGTATACTGGATGTTTTCGGTAAAGAATTCGGGTTTGACCAGCTTGCCGATATCGTGGAAATAGGCGCAGACGCGCAGCATGAGCCCGTTGGCGCCGATGGCCTCGGCGGCATTCTGCGCCAGGCTGGCCATCATCAGCGAGTGGTGATAGGTGCCGGGGGCGTTGATGGCCAGGCTCTGCAGCAGCGGATGGCTGAGGTCGGAGAGTTCCAGCAGCGTGATGTCGGTGGTGACTTTAAAGAGGTGTTCAAACATGGGAATGAGCACAATGGCCAGCAGTGCATAGGCGAAGCTGCTGAGCAGTGCGGTGCCGATCTGCGGCAGCAGGACCAGCCAGGAGGGGCGGTTGAGCACGGCACTGATCAGCACAAAGACGATTTTGACCGCCCCCACCCACAGGCCCGCCCGGAAGAGGGCGGTCCGGCGCTTGATATCGCGCGTCGTGTAAACGGCGGTCACGGTGGTCAGCAGTCCGAGCAGGAGCACCTCGAAGCTGCCGCCCAGCAGAATGGCCGATGCCAGCGCTGTCCACAGTCCTGTGCAGACTGCGGCGGCCGGACCCAGCAGAACGGCGGCGAGCAGAGGGGCAAACCCCAGCGGAAGAAGGGGGGTCAGAACAGACGGCGGCAGAATCTGATGGGTGCTCAGCGTCAGCAGCAGTTTATCGGCCGTCAGGGTCAGCAGCGAGAGCGTCAGCAGCAGCAGCACGCTGCGGCGGTCGCGCAGCAGGGCGGGACACACGACGCCGGCAATTGCCGCTGAAAGCATCAGTCCGAGCAGAAGCATCAGGCCGCTGCCCGCCATTCGCTGGAGGCGCTCGGCCGGGGTTTCCAGATCGCTCAGGCGCTGTTCGTGGGCCTGAAGCCAGCGCAGTGTCTGGGGCGTGACGGTATCGCCGGAGCGCACCAGCACCGTACCTTCCGGTACCGGTTCGATGACCGGGTCAATCAGATCCATGGCCTGGGCGGCCCGGGCGGCGGTTTCCGCCGGATCGTAAATAACGTTGGGACGCACCCACGGTGCGAGCAGTTCGCGGAGGAGGGTCTGATGCTGTCGACCGGCCGGGAGCTCGGCGGCGGCGGCTTCGGCGGCGTCCGTCAGAGCGTCCGCAGGCGTGCGGAAACTGTCGAGATTGCGGATGACATCATGCTGTTCGCCGAGGACGGTCAGCCGCCCGCCCGGTGCCGTGCCGTTAAACCGGCTGCGGCGCTGTGCGGCGGTGATGATGCCGTCTGTATTCACCGGTTCGATGGCCTCCAGAACGGCCTGTTCCAGCCGGGCGGGATCGGCCGGGACCAGGTTCAGCAATTCATCGGCCTGAAGATCGATTTCAAAGTTTGCGAGCAGTTCGTTGACGGCATCGGTTGCTGCAGACCGTTTTTCGGGGGCGTCGGCCGTCCGCAGGCAGCCAATCAGGGGAATCAGTTCGTTGAGCGCGTTACGGGCCTGTTCGGTTCCGGTTTGAGCGATGGAAAAGACCGGCAGGACGCGTCCGGCGGCCGCGCGGCGGCGCAGGTCGGTCGCAGCGACCGTCTCCGCATGGAAATCGACGGTTGCCACGACAGTTTCAGGCGCGGTCTGTCCCAGCACCAGGGACTGCGGGCGCACCAGACGGCCGCTGTAGAACAGCAGCGCCACCGTCAGCCAGACCAGCAGCGCGGCCGCGAGATTGAAGACCGGCGGACGTCGTCGCGGCCGGGTGGCGTCCACTTTGCGGGCGGCGGTGCGGCGTTCCGTTCGTTTTCTGGAAGATTTGTGTTTCACGGCAATCCTTTCGATCGGCGCGGCGAGGCCTCAGCGGTTGCGGTAGGCGCGGATGATATCCTGCACGAGCGGGTGGCGGACCACGTCCTGTTCGGTCAGCTCCACAAAGGTAAGATCCGCCACCGTGCGCAGCACCGTGCGGGCGTCGAGCAGTCCGGATGTTTTCTGCTCGGGCAGGTCAATCTGGGTGGGGTCGCCGGTCACGACCGCACGGGATTCAAAACCCAGCCGTGTCAGCAGCATCAGCATCTGCTGCGGCGTGGTGTTCTGCGCTTCATCGAGAATGACAAACGCATGGTTGAGCGTGCGTCCGCGCATGTAGGCCAGCGGTGCAACCTCAATGACGCCGCGTTCCAGCAGCCGCTGAACCTCCGCGGCGGGAAGCATATCGTGGAGTGCGTCGTAGAGCGGGCGCAGATAGGGGTCCACCTTCTGCTGCAGGTCGCCGGGCAGGAAGCCGAGCGCTTCGCCCGCTTCAATGGCCGGACGGGTCAGGATCATGCGGCTGACATCGTCGTTGAGCAGTGCCGAGACAGCGGCGGCCATAGCCAGATAGGTTTTTCCCGTGCCGGCCGGACCGAGGCCGAAGGTGGCGGCATGGTTGCGGATGGCATCAAGATACATCTGCTGGCCGACAGTGCGCGGAAAAACCGGTGCTTTGCGGGGGCTGACGTCGATGCGCATCGCGGCGAACCCAGCCAGCACATCCTCGCGCCCCTCGGCGAAGGCTGGCAGAACATAGCCGATCAACTGGTGATTGATCGGCAGGCCCCGCTCACGTGCGGCGCGCAGTGCTTCAAAAAAGCGCTGCGCGGCCTCCGGCGCCTCGCCGCTGATTTTCAGCCAGGTGTCGCGGGCCGTCAGCGATACGCCGAAACGCTTTTCCGCCTCTTCGATCAGTGAATCGGGGAGGGCGGTCAGGTCGGACGCCTCGCGGGCGTTATCGAAATGAAGAGTGATCTCACTCATACAGGCGGGAAAACTACGCCTTTCGCCCCTTCGGGGTCAATTTTAAAGCCGTTTTTCCAAACATTGGAAAAACCGGCATGGCGGGCGGAGTGGTGAAGCTGAAGCGCGTGAACAGTTCATCCGGCCGGACGGTGATGTTGTCCGGGACCGGATTTCCCCGGACATGAAATGTCTGACTGAAACGGTTTTTAACCGCAAATGAACGCGAATCGGCGCGAATGGCGTCAGCAGGAGGAGGCAACGTCAGCCGGAGAACAGATCCGGCAGTTTTGGGTTTTGTCTGGCGGAAAATGTTTTCGGTTGCCTGTGACCAACGGAACTTCAGCCGTCAGTGCGGTCTCCAGAAACGCAGCGTCATGCGGGTCGGGCAGGTCGTTGCAGCGGACGGTAGCGATGATGTATTCTGAGTTGTGCGTCAGGTAATCAATCAGATGTTCTCTGTCGAGTTTGCTGAAATAACGCTCAAAATACGGGCGTCGCAGGACACGGACATATTCATCAAGGATTCGATCATCAATGACCGGAATTAATTGTCCGGTACGCAAGCCATCCACGATACGCCCCGGAGCCCCGTTTGGATTCAGCAGGCCGGATACGAGCACGTTGGTGTCAATCACAGCCTTCATGATGCGCGGGCTGCGGCGATTTCAGCTTCAAGCTCAGCCTCTGTCGGCGGCTTTTCAGTCGCTTTACGGCGACCGCGCAGAACAGCGGAAGAGAACAGGGCGCGACGGACTTCGCGCAACGAGTCCTCCGCACTGTCGGCGTCAATCCCGATCATCATTGCGAACGGCTGCCCATCCTTGGTTAAAATCAACTCGCCCTCGGTGTTCAGCTTCTCGCGGAACTCCCGGGTTTTCTTCAGGTCCTTAATCGCCATGTAGGTCATCATTATCTCCTTATAATCTCCAAACAAGGATATTGTATCGCCCGGAAATGACAACTGATTTTTTAGGGCATTGCAGAAAAACTTGCCGGGTTGGCGGCAGTGTGCATTCGCTAATCAGATACATGGCGTCTGATCTGAAAAAAGTTCGATGTTCCGGCGGGAGGCTAGATAGACCGGGAGGTTGATGATGCGATATCCGTGGGAAAAATGGACCATCTTTCTGCATCCCTCGCAGCGGCAGCTGGTTGAGCGCGAGTTCAGCGGCCCGGCCCGCGCCGCCGGTTCAGCCGGTACCGGGAAAACCATCGTTGCATTGCATCGTGCCGTCTGGCTGGCCCGTAAACATGAAGATGCCCGTGTGCTGCTCACCACCTTTTCCGATCCGCTGGCCGAAGCACTGCGCCTTCGTCTGCACCGTCTTATTGCACACCAGCCCATGCTGGCGGAACGGCTTGAGGTGCATTCCCTGGACAGCATTGCCCAGCGCATCGGGCGCGCCCGTTTCGGTAAACTGAAGATTGCAACCGACGAACAGGTCAAAGGTCTTTTGGCCGATGCCGCCCGTGATGTGACCGAATCCCGGTTCACGCCCAATTTTCTTTGGGATGAATGGAGCAATGTGGTCGATGCCTGGCAGCTCAAGAGCTGGGAGGAATATCGCGATGTGCAGCGGCTAGGCCGCAAGACCCGCCTGTCCGAACCGCAGCGCAAACTGCTGTGGGGCATTTTTTCCAATGTTCGGAAAAAACTGGAAAACGACTCTCTGCTGACCCGTGCCGATGTCTTCGCCAAGGTGGCCGACGGCATCGCCTCCGGCAATCATCCTCCATTTGAGTTTGCGGTTATCGACGAAGCGCAGGACATTGGTGTGTCGGAGCTTCGCTTCCTGGCCGCCATGGGAGCCAACCGCCCGGACAGCCTTTTCTTTGCCGGCGACCTCGGGCAGCGCATTTTCCGTCAGCCGTTTTCGTGGAAGGCGCTAGGCGTGGATGTGCGCGGACGCTCTGTCACTCTCCGCGTCAACTACCGCACCTCGCACCAGATTCGCCGCCAGGCCGACCGGTTGCTCCCGCCGGAGCTGGCCGACGTGGACGGCAATGCCGAATCCCGCAAGGGTACCGTTTCCGTCTTCAACGGACCGGAACCGCAAATCAACGTGTATGACTCTGCCGAAGAAGAAGCATCCGCAGTTGCCCAGTGGATGAAACAGCTCTTAGAGGAAGGTTTCCAACCATTGGAAAAAATCTGGGTGCAGGGACTTCCTGCTTTCCAGGGTCTGGAAAGGTTCGACAGAGGAGGGCGGTTTGTGGTTTAACGGCGGGCTATGGTGAAGAAGGGTCAGATTGTGGAGGTGGATGTTTTTGATACGGCGGATAAAAACCGCTGTGTCGGCCAGCTTGAGGACGGTATTCGCGTTTTTGTGGAGGGGCCGGCGGCGGTGGGGGATCGGGTTCGTGCGCAGATTACCAAACATAAGAAGCGCTATCTGATGGCCAGACTGACGGAGGTGGTGGAGTTTTCCGACCGTCGTACGGAGCCGCTCTGTCAATATTTCGGTGTGTGTGGCGGGTGCAAGTGGCAGCACCTTGATTACAGCGAGCAGCTTCGCATTAAGCGCAAGCAGGTGGTGGATGCGCTGGAGCGACTGGGCGGTTTTGATCATCCCGATGTGGCGGAGTGCATCCCGGCAAAAGAGATTTACGGCTATCGCAATAAGATTGATATGGATTTTACGGACCGGCGCTATCTGACGTCCGGTGAAATGGCGCTTCCGGAGGAGGACCTCGATAAGCCGGTGGATTTTGCGCTGGGATTTCACGCGCCGGGTTGTTTTGCCAAGGCGATTGATATTGATCACTGCGATCTGGCGTCGGAGCCGATGAATCGCGCCGTAGAGACGGTGCGGCGATTTTGCCGGGATCGGCGGCTTTCGATTTATTCAACATTCACGCATGAGGGCTTTTTACGCAATCTGGTGGTGCGGCAGGGCGGCGCGACGGGTGAGTTGATGGTGAATCTGATTACGTCGTCTTATGACCCGGCCCTGATGAAGGAGCTGTGCGATGCGTTGCAGTCGGCCCTTGGCGATACGTTGAAGACGTTTGTGAACGGCATTTCCACCCGCAAGAACCTGGTTGCTTTCAACGAAGAGGAGCATGTGATTTCCGGCGATGGATTCATCACGGATCGGCTGGGGGCATACAGCTATCAGATTTCGCCGAATTCCTTTTTTCAGACCAACACGGCGCAGGCGGACGTTCTTTATCATGAGATTCTGAAGTCGGCGCGGCTCAGCGGCGACGAAACGGTGTACGACCTCTTTTGCGGAACCGGATCCATTGCGCTGTTTGCCTCCGGCCATTGTAAGAAGGTGCTGGGCATCGAGCTGGTGGAGAGCGCGGTGGCTGATGCGCAGAAAAATGCGGAGGAGCAGGGTGTTCGAAATTGCACCTTCCGGCAGATGGATTTAATGCATTTCGGAAAAATCCGTGAAGACCTGGAGGCCTTCGGCCTGCCGGATGTGGTGATGACCGATCCGCCGCGGGCGGGAATGCATCCGAAGGCCGTTCAGATGCTGCGTGAATTGGCCCCGCCGGTCATTCTTTATGTGAGCTGCGGTCCCGCATCGCTGGCGCGCGACGGGCAGATGCTCTGCAAAGACGGGCTCTACAAACTCGTCAGCTGTCAGCCCGTGGATATGTTTCCGCAGACCAATCACGTGGAAAGCGTGGCCCGGTTTGAAC
>CAZITJ010000086.1:0-9587 GCA_964542135.1 uncultured Verrucomicrobiota bacterium | reverse complement strand
CGGCGGCCCGGGAATCCGTCCGGATCAGGATCCTGCTGCGCGGCTGACGGCGTTGAGGTAGGCGACAATCCCGTTGGCGATGCCGCGTGCGATTTTTTCACGGCCGGAGGCGGCAATCACCATGGCTTCCTCTTCGGGGTTGCTGAGAAAAGCGGTTTCGACCAGGACCGCCGGGCAGGGCGCCTCGCGGAGGACCTGAAAACGGGCGCGTTTGACACCGCGGTCTTTCTGGCCGGTGGATTTGACAATCTGCTGCTGGAGAAGCAGGCCGAGCAGGGCGTTGCCGGGGTTGTGGCGGTTTCCGGCATAGGCTGTAGACGGGGGCGTGCCGTTTCCGTAAGCGTGCGTGCTGTAGCGTCCGGGCAGCGACAGGATGAAGGTGCCGGCCCCGTCGGCGGTGCGGTTGTTTCCCGCTGAGTCGGCATGGATGCTGATGAAGAGGTCGGCTCCGAGGGCGGCGGCTTTCCGGCAGCGGCCGGACAGGCTGACAAACTGATCGCCGTTGCGGGTGAATTCAACGCGCAGGCCCTGTTTGCGCAGGTGGGTGCGCACGCGTTTGGCGATATCGTAGGTCATCAGCTTTTCATAGACTTTGCGCGGGCTGACCGCGCCTTTGTCGCGTCCGCCGTGGCCGGGGTCGAGCACAACGAGTGTTGAACGATCGGCGCGGGCAAAGGTTTCGGGCCGCAGAGCGGGATCGATCCCCTGTGTAAAGTCGTCTTCGGCGACAGCCCATCCGCGCCCGGCTTTGCGGACGGGCGAGCTGAGCCAGACGAGCGTGCCGTTGATGCGGCAGCGGCGATCATTGCCGGTGAATTCCAGTGTGTTCCAGCGGTTCTGCAGGCGAACGGTTTTTCCGGCCGCCGAGCTGCGCATGCTGTACAGGGCGGCGATTGTATCGAGAGGAACATCGTGCTTTCCGTGAACCGAGACGGTGCGGGCGGCTGCCTGGAGGGCCGGCGTGCCGGCGAGGGACAGCACGGAAAGGGCGATCAGCGGGAACAGGATGCGGCGTGAGCTCATGCGATTAACCTTTTCTGCGGTTTCTTTACTCTGTACAGTTTAAAAAACGTTATCACAAACGCACATTATGGCGCGAGATTTATATCGATTTGACCGACCCCGGCCGCTGCGGCTGAGTCTCTATCTGTTTCTGCTGCTGGCGGTGCTGGCGGGCGGAACGGCCGGCTACTGCTGGCTGGAAGGCTGGGCTCTGCTGGAATCGTTGTACATGACCGTGATTACGGTTTCAACCGTCGGGTTTCATGAGGTGGGGGATTTATCGCGTGAAGGCCGGGTGTTTACTATTTTTCTGATCGGATTCGGTGTGACGGCCGTTGCCCTGTCTATTACGGCGCTGTTTGAATATTTCGTGCTGCGCGGGCTCAGCAATATTATCGGGAGAGACAAAATGCAAAAACAGGTCGAGAAACTGAATGATCATTTTATTGTGTGCGGATATGGACGGACAGGGTACTACATTGTGCGGGATCTGCAGCGTATGAACCGGCCGTTTGCCGTGGTGGAAAACGATCCGGACCGTGTGGCGCTGCTGCAGGAGGAAGGGCTGCTGTATGTGCAGGGGGATGCCGGCGAGGAGGACGTGCTGGAGACGGCGGGGATTCATCGCGCGCAGGCACTGACGGCAACGCTGGCCACGGATGCCGACAACCTGTTTCTTACACTGAGTGCGCACAGTCTGCATGCGGATCTGCGGATTATTGCGCGGGTGAAGGATCCGGACAACGGACGCAAATTTCTCAAGGCGGGAGCGACGCAGGTGGTTTCCCCTTTCTCTGCGGGGGCCAACCGGATTGTGCAGCTGCTGACCCGTCCGGCGGTGGTGGATCTGATTGAACTGGCAACCCGCCGTGAGCATTTGGCGCTGGAGGTGTGTGAAATCGAGGTGGATGAAGACAGTGAACTGGCGCACAAGAGTCTGGCCGAGTCGCGGGTGCGGCAGACCCTCGGATGCCTGGTGTTTGCTGTCAAACGGGCCGGCGGGGACGAGCCCCTGTTTGATCCTGATCCGCAGATCCGGATTGAACCCGGTGACGTGCTGGTGGCTCTGCAGAAACCGCAGGACACGGGATCGTGAGGGTGCGGGGCCGGATCCGGCGGATGCTTCTGGCTGCCGGGATCGGTGCGGCGTTTCTTCTGAACGGCTGTGACCGGTCTCCGCGGACATTTACGGTGATGAGCTACAATGTCCATCGCTATGCAAATGCCGATCGGGACGGCGACGGAACGGCGGACGACCCGAAGCCGGCGGATGAGCGGGCGGCGGTGCTCGGGCTGATTGCCGCCGAACACCCGGATGTGCTGACGCTTCAGGAAATGGGCAATGCCATGGTGTTTGCGCAGTTTCGCGATGAACTTCGCCGGGCGGGGCTGGTCTATCCGTATGCGGAGCTGCTGGCTCGCGGCCGGGGCGATCTGAACCTGGCGGTGCTCAGCCGGTTTCCGTTTGCCGCGGTCCGTCATCATACCGATGAATCGTACAGTATCGGCGAAGCGGAGGTGCCTGTTTCACGGGGGTTTCTGGATGTGGACCTGCAGGTGACCCCGTCGTACCGTCTGCGCCTGCTGGCAGCGCACCTGAAGTCCAAGGTGTACCATCCGCTGGGACAGACCGAGATGCGGCGCAACGAAGCGCGTCTGCTGAACAAAACCGTGCGGGGTATTCTGGAGGAGCATCCCGATGTCAACCTGCTGGTGGCCGGCGATATGAACGATCACTACGGGTCGGCGCCGCTGCGCGAGGTGGCGGGCCGGCGCGGCGGCCGGCTGACGGATTTACGGCCGGTCGATTCGGTCGGGGATGTATGGACGGTCTTTATGAACGAGACCGATGAATATTGCCGGTTTGACTATCTGTTTGTCAGCGACGGGCTCCTGCCCGAAGTGAAATCATCCCGCGTGGTGCGCGATCCGCGCACCGATCAGGCATCCGATCACCGTCCGTTGATCGGTGAATTTACGGCCCGTGAACAATCGCTTCCGGAGCGTAATTAGAAAAGTTTCCACCACGGACGTTTTTTGTCCGGAACCGGTTCAAGGACTTCGGCGGGCGGAATGTCGGTGCCGGAAAACGGGTCGGCTTCAGGTTCCACGGCCGGCGGTTCCGCAGCGGGGTCGCTGTCTGCAGCGGATTTCGTCGGTTGGAGCCCGGCGGTGTCGCCGGCCGATGACGGATTGACGTCCTCTGCGGACGGTTGTTCGGCGGGCGGGGCGGTGTCGTCGTCCGTGATGCCGTGCCTGTCGGCGAGCCCGGCGGGCGCGGGCAGGGAATCATCAGGATCTGTTTCGGCAGGGGAGGAATCCCCGGCTGTTTCCGCAGAGACGGTTTCGTTCGTTGAGGGAGCGGCTTCCGCTTCTTTGGCGGCCGGGCCGTCGCCCCCGCCGTCCTGCGCCTGATTCTCCGTCTCCGCTGTTTGCCGGGGCTGATCACCGAGCGGGCCGCTCATATCAGCGGGTTCGACGGGGTCGGGCGGAGTAATATCGAGAAAGAGCCATTGTTCGAGATCGGCGGCGAGGTTTCGTTTCATACGCGCCTGATAGATTTCGTTGGCACGAAAATGCCACCAGGGGATATTGACCAGACCGGGGTTGATTTCTTCGAGCGGAAGCTGATAGCGCCAGGTCAGATCTTTCCAGTTCTGATAGGAGAGGTCAAAGTAGCGCCCGAGCAGGTGAAGCAGCACGCGCGGTTCGGTGGAGGTGAGCCGGTTGCCGCGCGAGCACCAGCTCCCGGCGGGAATCATTGTTTGCGGCGCGGGCGATCCCTGCGCTTCGATGATGATTACGTGATCCGGGGCCGTCGCGAAGAATGCGCCGTTCACATAATCTTCGGGTTTGACGCCGACCCAGCTTTTGCCGTTCCAGGCATTGATGCGCAGATCATCGCCGGATTGCCGGTAGGTAACGATTAGAACGGGCCGCATGGACGCCATGTCCTGAGCAATCCGAACCGCGGTTTTTTCGGCGGGAACCACCAGCATGGTGATGTCGGGTTGATCGCCCCACCAGGCCCGGGCATGCGGAACGCAGAGCCCGGCCAGAACAAGCAGGAGAAACGCTGTTTTTTTGAACATAACCGGTCCTTGGGTTGGGGGGTTATTCGGCAGCGGGCGGAGCGGGAGGGGTGCGCTGTCCGAGTTTATCGTCGATCATCATGAGTGCGCCGCTGTTGTCGCCGGCCATTTTAAACCGGTTGAGCAGATCCGCCACGTTGGCTTCTTCTTCAACCTGTTCGGTGATGTACCACTGCAGGAACACCTGGGTGGCATGGTCTTTTTCCTCGACAGCGACATTGAGCAGTTCATTAATGGACTGCGTCACGTACTGCTCGTGCTTGAGGCTGGCCTCGAAGACTTCCGCCAGCGATCCGAATTCGGCGGGCGGTTCGTCGATTTGAAGCAGGCGTGCTTCGCCGCCGTGCTGCATGACATAGTCGAACATCTTGGTCATATGCATCTCTTCCTCTTCGTACTGGATGCGGAACCAGTGTTCGGCGCCGGGCATATTGATGCGGTTGCAGTAGGCCGACATGGCCAGATACAGATAGGCGGAATAGAATTCCCGGTTGATCTGTTCGTTGAGCGCGCTTTCCATTCGTTTGGTTATCATGATGCTTTTCCTTTTAAACCGGATTGTAAAGCAAGCGTCTGTGGAGTCAAATCCTATGTGTTCACGGGGTTTTGTACCAGAGGTTCATGCTTTCAATGGATCCGGAGATCTGGGTGTTGTTGATGAGAGTGCCGCCGTAGGTGTAGCCGCATTTGGCGAAGGTGATGTTCATGCCGGGAGAGACGGCGCGGGCGATGGTGTAGAGTGTGGCGATGTCGTGCTGCTGCATGGCGGGCTCCATGAACCGGAGCAGGTGAACGGCCAGACCGCGTCCGAGGTGGTCGGGATGGGTGGCAAAATCGGTCATTTCCGCATTCCGGTTTTCACGATCCATTTCGCCGGAGGCGGCGGCGGCGATTGTTCCGTGTTCGGTTTCAGCGACAAAATAGCAGACGTGGCTTCGCATGGTTTCAATGAGGTAGGCCGGGTCGTGAATGGGAAAGGGGTAGGAGGCGAAGACCTGCCGGTACAGTCCGGCCAGTGCGTCGGCATCTGTTTCCGCTGCGGGCCGCAGCCGGTAGGCCGGGGAAAGCGCTTTGACCGTGCTGCGGTTTTTGGATTGCGACAGCGCAATAATCTGTTCGATCTGATTGCGCTGCGGGCTGATTTCCCGGGCGGGATTGATGAATTTCCCGAGAAAGGCGGCTTCGGTGCAGCCGTCGTAAAATTTCGGGATGGCGCCCTCCTGCCGGTAGCCGTTCCGCACAAAGGCCGCCGCATGCGGCGCAGGAACTTTGGCAAAGATTTTGGTGTATCCCTTCTCGTGTGCCAGCGTGTCGAGCTGTGCGGTCAGGTCGGGCAAATCCGCCGGATCGAGTTTCATCAGGTAGATCCGGTTGTTGTCCGGTCCGTGCTGAATAAGAGAACGTCCCCGCTTTTCAAGTTTGTCATTCATAGGATCTACCCTACCGGTCTGAGATCAGGATTCAACCCTTTGCAGAAAACGGATGCGGTTTTCCGTCGGCTCTGATACGATGGGCGCTTATGGACAGACCGTTACAGAAGAGAGTCCGGCGGGCGGTGATGCTGGTTGCGGCGGGCTGCATGGCCGCGGCGGCGGATGCGCGGCCGGAAGGGACGGTCTGTGCGGTGCACCCGTTCTATTCGCGCACGAAAACGGCGGAGGGAACCGTTACCGATGTGCTCTGGCCGCTCTATTCACGCAAAACCTTCCGTGATGAACGGAGTTCCCGCGGCCTGTTTTTTTATTTTACGCATGAATTTGAGACCGACAAGCCCGCGCCGCACCGGCGCAGGCGGTGGCTGATTCCGTTTTTCTTTGAGGGACGCGATGCCGCCGGCGAGCGGTACGCGGCGCTCTTTCCGCTCGGCGGAACCGTTCATGAATTTGTCGGACGGGATGAAATCGCTTTTGTGCTGTTTCCGCTGTATGTGTCCAGCCGGGTGAATGATGTGCAGAGCACCAGTCTGCTCTGGCCGGTTTTTTCGCGTACCCGCGGCGAGGGCGTTCGGCGCGACCGGGTGTTTCCGCTGTACGGGCGCTCCCGGCGGGAGGGCGCCTACGACAAGCAGTTTGTTCTCTGGCCGATCTGGAACCGCGCCGAGTATCAGTATTCAGGCAATGAGGGTCGGGTCTGGATTCTGTTCCCGCTGCTCGGCCGGGCCGATCTGGCACACGAGAAAACCTGGTGGCTGCTTCCCCCGCTGTTTCGCTTCACGCGCGGGGAGCATGAGAACAAACTGTTCTGCCCGTGGCCTTTTGTGCAGAAAATAAGCGGCGAGGTACACGATAAACTGTATCTGTGGCCGCTCTGGGGGCGCGATCAGTATGCAGGCGGAATCAATCACCGCACCTTTGTGCTGTGGCCCTTCTTCTGGTCGGAGCGGTCGGCACAGGGCCGTCTAACGAAAACGCGCCGGATGGCGGTTCCGTTTTTCTATCTGGAGCGCGAGTTTTTCAACGAACCGGGCGTGCCGAAAGCACAGCGGCGGGAGTTGTCACGCGAGTGGAAACTCTGGCCGCTGATGAATGGGCGGCGGGACGAGACCGGCTCTCGTTTCCGCATGCTGGATCTCTGGCCGGTCCATGACGATGCTCCGGTGGAGCGCAACTGGGCCCCGGTCTGGACGCTGTTTGAGCGCACCGCAAAAGAGGACCGCACGCAAACCCGCCTGCTGTGGGGTCTCTGGACCGCCGAGCAGGATCGATCCGCGGAGCGCGGCAAATGGTCTTTACTGAACGGTCTGCTGGAGTATCATCACAACGATGAGGGTCGCGGGCTGCGGCTGTTCTATTTTCTGCATGTTGGAAAACGGGTGAATTCAAATGGCTGAACATCGGGAACGCGTTGATTATATCCGGCTGCCCCTGCGTTCATTCCGCCGGCTGGGTCACCTGATCGTGCTGGCCTGTCACGACATGGGCAACGCGCTGCTGATGCTCGGCTCGGCCGCATGGTTTATTCGAACCATCTGGCGGCCGCGGGCACGGCACGAAACGGCTGTCCAGCTCTACATCACGGGTATCAAAAGTCTCGGGGTGATTACCGTGGTGGCCCTTTTTACGGGGATGATTCTGGCGTTGCAGACCGGGCTGGAGCTGCGCCGATTCGGACAGGAAGTCAATATCGGCACGGCGGTGACCGTGGTGATGATCCGGGAAATGGGTCCGTTTATGACCGGCCTGATTATTGCCGCCAGCGTCGGGTCGGGCATTGCCGCCCAGCTCGGCACCATGACCGTTTCCGAAGAGATCGCCGCCCTGGAGGTGATGTCGATCAATCCGAACCGGTTTCTGGTGATGCCGCGGCTGGTCGCGCTGGCCCTGATGATGCCGATTCTGACAATTTACACCAATCTGCTCGGTATTCTCGGGGGCGGACTTGTCGGCGCCACCCAGCTCGGGGTGGCGTTTCAGGCCTATATTGACAACGCGACCCGCTTTGCCCAGAACAAAGACCTCTATGTGGGACTTTTCAAAGCGGTTCTTTTCGGGGTCATTATTGCCACCGTGGCCTGTTTTCAGGGACTGCAAACCACCGAAGGGGCGGTGGGCGTCGGGCGCGCCACCCGCCGGACCGTGATTGTTTCGTTTCTGCTCATTCTGGTGGTCGGATATATGATTACACGGATGTTCTACATATGATTACATTCGACAGTGTCAGCAAACGCCTCGGCGGAAAAACCGTTCTCGACGGGATCAGTTTTGAGGTTCCGCGCGGGGAAACCTTCGTGATCGTCGGGCGCTCCGGTGCGGGCAAAAGCGTGACACTCAAGCACATGGTGCAGCTTTTGATTCCCGACCGCGGGGAAGTGTATGTGGACGGCGATGCGGTGAGCATCGCACGCGGGGAGCCGCTCGAACGGATTCGCAGCCGGTTCGGCGTTTTATTTCAGAGTGCCGCCCTGCTGAAGTGGCTGACCGTTTTTGAAAATGTCGCCCTGCCGCTGCGGGAGCACACGGACCGTTCCGAGGAGGAGATCAAAGCCGCCGTGCTTGAAAAACTGCGGCTGCTTGAAATGGAGGATGCCGTCGATAAATATCCGGCCGACCTGTCCGGCGGCATGCAGAAGCGCGTCGGGCTGGCGCGCGCCATCGTTATGGATCCGCAGATTATCCTGTATGACGAGCCGACCTCCGGGCTCGATCCCGTCACGTCGCGACTGATCGACCGGCTGATCGAAAACCTGCGAACCGAGCTGGGAATCACCAGCGTGGTGGTGACTCACGATCTGCACAGCGCGCTGGCAATCGGTACGCGGATCCTGATGATCGACGGCGGCCGGGCCGTTGAAAACGCATCGCCGCAGGCGTTTATCGAATCAAATAATAAAACTGTACAGCAGTTTCTCGAATCCCAGTACATCACCCGGCGGGGTGAGTGGGAGAAAGGAATGGAAAACCATGCCGGATAAATATCAGAAGGACCTCGGCATCGAGGTGATTGTGGGTTTTTTTATGTTCATGATTCTGATCGCCCTCGGGGTGTTCACCATTGTGCTCAGCCGCCAGAACTTTCTCAAAGAAAGCTATCCGGTGGCGGTGAAATTTGAGCAGGTCGGCGGGTTGCGGGAAGGGGACGGCGTGTACCTTCGCGGGACAAAGGTGGGCACGGTCAAGGCCACCATGCTGCAGAATAATCACGTCATTGTAAGCGCGGACCTCGACGCCCCGGTCGATTTCCGCGAAGGCTACAAAGTCGAAGTGGTGGCCTCCTCCATGCTGGGCGGCAAAATCATGAAAATCTACGAAGGGCCGCTGAATGCGCCGTCCCTGCCGGAGGACACCGTCATTCGCGGCGAACGTCCTGTGGATATTCTGGAGGAGCTCGGCGCGGCGGTGGCCAGTATCCGTCAGATGACCGAAGCCGTTTCAGAAGGCAGGGGCACGCTCGGGAAGCTGATCAGTGATGAAACGCTGTATGCGGAGTTTCGCGACATCATGAACAATCTGCGCGAAGTAACCGCCGGCCTGTCCAGCGGTGAGGGGACCATCGGCCGGCTGCTGAAAGACGACACGCTCTACAGCAACCTGCAGCTTGCCGTCACCAATCTGGCAACCGTCAGCAGCCGGGTGGTCAACGGCGACGGGACCCTCGGCAGGCTTCTCTCCGAAGACGACACGCTTTATGCTGATATCAGCGCTTCGGCCGCCAATATTCGAGGCATCACCGAACGCATTCAGCAGGGGGACGGAACCCTCGGGCGGCTGGTGCGCGATGAGGAGATTTACACCGAGGCCCGCGACCTGCTTGAAGAACTGCGCGCGGCGGTTGATGACATGCGGGAAACATCACCGGTCACCACCTTCAGCACCATCTTTTTCGGTGCATTTTAGATCCTTCCGCCGGGAAAGGGGTTTGCAGGAACAGGTTTTTCTGCCGGCGGCCGATCCGCCGGAGGCGGAAAACGGGTGCCCGGGGCGGGACTTGAACCCGCACGCCCAAAAGGACAAGGGATTTTAAGTCCCTTGCGTCTACCGATTCCGCCACCCGGGC
>CAZITJ010000085.1:6373-9696 GCA_964542135.1 uncultured Verrucomicrobiota bacterium | reverse complement strand
AGAAAAAGCCCGCTTTTCCAATGGTTGGAAAAACGGGCTTCAACACGTCCAAGGATTGGAAGCTATACCTTTTTGAAGCAGAGGGTTGCGTTGTGTCCGCCGAAGCCGAGCGAGTTGGAAATGGCGGTCCGGATGGGCATTTCACGGGCTTCGTTGGGAACATAGTCCAAATCGCAGTCGGGATCGGGAGTCTCGTAGTTGATGGTGGGCGGAATGATGCCCTCCTCCAGCGCTTTGGCGCAGGCGATGGCTTCGATGCCGCCGGCGGCGCCGAGCAGGTGGCCGGTCATGGATTTGGTGGAGCTCACGACCATCTGATAGGCCCGTTCGTTACCGAAGGCGGTTTTAATCGCCGCGGTTTCCCCTTTGTCATTGAGCTTGGTGCTGGTGCCGTGGGCGTTGATATAATCAATCTGATCCGGATTGAGCCCGGCGTCTTCAACAGCCAGTTTCATGCCGCGGGCGGCCTGTCCGGCATCGGGATCCGGCGCGGTGATATGATAGGCGTCGCAGGTGCGTCCGTAGCCGGCGAGTTCGCAGTAGATATGCGCACCGCGGGCTTTGGCGTGTTCTTCGGTCTCGAGCACCAGCACCCCGGCGCCCTCTCCCATGAGAAACCCGTCGCGCTCCGCATCGAAGGGCCGCGACGCGCGGGCCGGGTCATCGTTCCGGGTGGTCAGCGCTCGCAGCGCGCAGAACCCGCCGACGCCCAGCGGCGTCACCGCACCTTCGGTTCCGCCCGCGAGCATGACGTCGGCCTCTCCGTGCTGCAGAATGCGCAGAGCTTCGCCGATGGAATGTGTGCCGGAGGCACAGGCGCTGGTTACACAGAAATTGGGGCCTTTCAGGCCGTATTGAATGGCGATGTGCCCGGCGACAATGTTGGTGATCATCACCGGAATCATAAACGGAGACAGGCGGGAAACCCCGCGGTTGCGGTAGGTATCCTGTGAGGATTCCATCACCTGCAGGCCGCCGATACCGGTGCTCACGATCACACCGATGCGCTCCGTGTTCTCGCGATCCATATCCATTCCGGAATCCTGCACAGCCATCATAGCGGCCGCCAGCCCGTACTGAGTGAACGGGTCCATTTTGCGGGCTTCTTTTCTGGAAAGAAACTGTTCGATGTCCAGATCTTTGACTTCGGCGGCAATGGTGGAGGAGAACGCCTCAACGTTTTCAATCTTGGTAATCGGTCCGCCGCCGGAGCGCCCGGCTTTCAGGCCGTCCCAAAAGGCGTCCAGACTGTTTCCGATCGGGGTAACGGCTCCCATTCCTGTTATGACCACTTTGCGACGACTCATACGTTCCCTCCGGAGATTGATACAAAAAAGCCGAAAACTCCTGGTACGGAGTTTTCGGTTTTCTAACACAAAGGGTCTTTACTCTCCAAGACCTTTTGATTTGAGATACTCAATCACGGCCCCGACCGATGTCAGTTTTTCAGCATCCTCATCCGGAATTTCCGCGCCGAATTCCTCTTCGAAAGCCATCACCAGCTCGACGGTATCGAGCGAGTCCGCACCGAGGTCTTCAATGAAGGACGCTTCGGGGTTGACCTGATCGGCGTTTACACCAAGCTGTTCAACGATGATATCTTTTACTTTATCTTCAAGTGCCATTGTATTATCTCCTTATTTTGGCTCCTGTTAACGTCTCTTTAACCTACATAACCATTCCGCCGCAAGTCGAAATCACCTGCCCGGTGACATACCCCGAGGCGTCCCCCGCCAGAAACGCGACCACATCGGCCACGTCGTCAGGGGTTCCGAACTTGTTGAGCGGAATATTTGAGAGCATTTTCTCCTGAACCTCTTCAGGCAGCGCATCGGTCATCGCCGTGCGGATAAAGCCCGGGGCAACGGCATTGCAGCGCACATTGCGGGCGGCGAGTTCACGCGCAACCGTTTTGGTGAAAGCGATAACCCCGCCCTTGGAGGCGGCATAGTTGGCCTGCCCGGCGTTGCCGATCAGCCCGATGATGGAGGCGATGTTCACAATACTGCCGGCGCGCTTTTTCATCATGCCGCGCATCGCGGCCCTGGTGAACAGAAAGACCCCTTTCAGATTGACGTTGAGCACGGCGTCCCAGTCGTCTTCGCTCATGCGCATGAGCAGGCCGTCTTTGGTGATGCCCGCGTTGTTGACGAGCACATCGATCTGTCCAAAGTCCTTTTCAACCGCCTTTACCGTTTCATTCACGGCCTCGCCGTTGCTGACATCGACGCTGTAACATTCCGCCCGGCCACCCAGCTCCTTGACCCGGCCGGCGGTATCCTCAAGCCAGTCGGCGTTGAGATCGCACAGAGCCAGATCGGCACCTTCGTCGGCGAGTTTCAGCGCAATGGCCCGGCCGATGCCGCGCGCAGCCCCCGTAACCAATGCTGTTTTTCCATCAAATGATCCCATCGGAATCCCCTTTGTGAGTTTACGGTTTAATCTTCGAGATCAGAAAGGGCGCCTATGTTAGAGACCGAAACCGTCTTGTCAATACGCTTCATGAGGCCGTTCAGCACTTTGCCGGGCCCGCACTCGACCGCTTCGGTGACGCCCCGGCCTGCGAGGGATTGCATGCACTCCACCCAGCGAACGGAGCCGGTGATCTGCGCCACCATGTTCGTGCGAATGGCTGCGGCACTCTCGTGCGGCACGCCGGTGACGTTGGAAAGGACAGGAATCACCGGTTCGTTCAGCTGAATGTCTTCAAGAAAGGCAGCTAGCTGCTCGGCGGCGGGCTGCATCAGCGGCGAGTGAAAGGCTCCGGCAACCGGAAGCGGCAGCGCGCGCCTGGCCCCGGCCGCCTTGCAGGCCTCCGCGGCCTTTTCGATGGCTTCGACCGTTCCGGACAGAACGGTCTGCCCCGGCGAGTTGTAATTGGCAACGGTCGCGCCGGCTTCGGCGGCGATTGTTTCGAGCGGTTCGCCGTCGAGGCCGATGACGGCCAGCATGCCGCCGGGGTTGGCGTCGCAGGCGGCCTGAATAAACTCGCCGCGCGCTTTGAGCACCCGGAGCGTGTCGTCGAAGGAAAGGACGCCGGCGGCATAGAGTGCGCCCCACTCGCCGAGGCTGTGGCCGGCGGCAACATCAAAACTCATCGGCTTATTGCGCTTCATGGCTTCGAAGGCGGCGGCGCTGACGGTGAAGATGGCGGGTTGCGTGTTGTGCGATTTCTTGAGCTCTTCGTCGGGACCGTCAAAGCAGATGGCGGTCAGATCAAAACCCAGCGCCTCATCGGCTTGTTCAAACAGCGCCCTGCATTCGGGGATGGCGTCGTAGAAATCGCGGCCCATGCCGACAAACTGCGATCCCTGTCCGGGAAA
>CAZITJ010000085.1:0-6273 GCA_964542135.1 uncultured Verrucomicrobiota bacterium | reverse complement strand
TTGGCGCCCCAGGTGAAGCCGCCGCCGAAGACGACCAGCAGCATCAGGTCCCCCTGTTTGACGGTTCCGGATTTGACGACTTCATCGACTGCAATCAGCAGTGCGGCGGCCGAGGTGTTGGCGTATTTTTCCACGTTCATGAACATGCGGTCCATCACGCCGAGGCGCTTGCCGATGGCTTCGATGATGCGGGCGTTGGCCTGATGGGCCACAAAGCAGTTGATGTCATCGGCCGTCAATCCGTTGAGTTCGAGCACATCCAGAGTGGACTGCGTCATCTGTTTGACGGCGTGTTTATAGACCTCGCGGCCTTCCATTTTCAGGTACTGCTGCCGGGCATCGAGCATTTCGCGGGTCATGGGATTGCGCGAGCCGCCGCCGGGCGTCCAAAGCAGCGGCGCCAGGGAACCGTCCGAGCCGAACAGACCGGGCATGATTCCGCGCTCAGCTCCTTTCGCCTGCAGAACCACGGCGCCGGCGCCGTCGCCGAACAGCACACAGGTACTGCGATCCGTCCAGTCCAGAAACGTGCTCATTTTTTCGGCACCGATGACCAGCGCGGTATCAATCGCTCCGGATGCAATCTGGTTCTTCGCGGTTTCCAGTGCATAGAGCGAACCGGAACAGGCGGCGCCGAGATCGTAGCAGTAGGCGTTTTGGGCCCCGATTTTTTCCTGCACAAAACAGGCGGTGCTGGGAAAAAACATGTCGGGGGACAGGGTGGCAACCACCAGCAGATCGACATCCTCCGCACCGATGCCCGCATCGGCCAGCGCCGCGTTGGCGGCTTCGGCGGCGAGATCCGACGTGGCCTGATCCTCGCGTGCGATGCGCCGCTCGCGCATGCCGGTACGTGTGAAAATCCATTCGTCATTGGTATCAACAACGGACTCCAGATCGGTGTTGGTCACCGTTTTTTCCGGAAGATAAACGCCGGTTCCGACAATCGAAACCGTCCGCAGACTGTCTGATGAACTACTCACTGTGCTGAAAAATCTGATTAATTTCTTCTTCAATGAGGTGATTGAGCCGGCTTTCGATCGCCGCCGAGGCAACCCGTATCGCGTTGTAAACGGCGGTGGACGAGGAGGATCCGTGGCCGATGATGCAGACCCCCTTCACCCCGAGCAGCGGGGCGCCTCCATACGTCTCGGGATCCACCCGTTCTTTGATTTCACGAAACGCACCGGAGGCCTTCAGAATCGCGGCGCCGAGCCTGCGGATCGGCGAACTGGAAAACGAGACCTTCAGCCATTGACTCATGGCATGCGACACGCTTTCACCGGTTTTCAGAACCACATTGCCGACAAACCCGTCGCAGACCGCCACGTCCACCTTGCCTTCAAACAGATCATGACTTTCGACATTGCCGATAAAATTGAGCGCGGAATTCTCCAAAAGACGAAAGGCCTCTTTGGTGAATTTATTGCCCTTGGCATCCTCTTCCCCCACACTCAGCAGCCCGACCGTGGGGTTTTCGATCGTTAGAATTTTCTTGGCGTAAATATCGCCCATGGCGGCAAACTCAACCAGCATAGCGGCCGTGCAGTCGGTGGTGGCGCCGGCATCGAGCAGCACAAAGGGCTGTTTCAGCGACGGCATGACCGTGGCAATGGCCGGGCGGTCCACGCTGTCGAGCGTGCGCAGCCGAAGGGTGCTGGCCGCAACGGCTGCACCCGTGCTGCCGGCTGAAAAAATCGCCCCGGCCTCGCCTTCTTTCACCAGGTTGACCGCCCGCATAATCGACGAGTCCCGTTTGCGGCGCAGGGCCAGCGCAGGCGATTCGTCCATGCCGATCACTTCGGAGGCATGGTGAATTTCAATCGCGGCGGGTGTTTCGCCGAACGAGTTCAGTTCCGCCCGCAGGACGGCTTCATCACCGACCAGATAAAGCTTTTCGATGCCGGACAGATGCCGCGCCGCTTCGACCGAACCTTTGACGATTTCACGGGGAGCGTGATCGCCGCCCATCGCATCAATCGCAATACGCATCGGATTACTCCGCGTCGGACACGGTCACAACCTGCCGTCCCCGGTATTTTCCGGTCGAGGGACATACGCGATGCGGCAGCGACGGCGCTCCGCTCTCCGCGTCAAATCCGGCGCGGGCAATTTTGCGTTTCATGTTATGCGCCTTGCGGCAGCGTGTTGTACTTTTCGATGTTTTTCGTTTTGGGACAGCCATTTCTTTTCTCCCGAGTTTTAAAGCGAGCTGGGCATGCTACCCCACCCCGCATTCGGTTTTCCATCTATAAATTCAATTTATTAAGAATTTCCCACTCCCCGCCGGACGACTCATCCGAACAGCCGCAGGGGCCGTCATTCAGATTTTTCCCGCACTGCGGACACAGGCCCCGGCACGGCTCTGCACACAGCGGAAACCGGGGCAGATTCAGCAGAATTGCTTCGCGCAGATCCGCGTCAATGCAGATTTCATCGCATTCTCCACGCACCGGAAAGTCGCGCAGAAAACCGGAATCCGACACCGTTGTCGAGACTTTTTGGCAACAACGTGCACAGCGGGTCTCCAGGCGGGCCGACACGGCGCCCCGTACCACCAGCGTGCTGTCGACCACCTGAACGTACAGTTCGCCGGTCACGGGACCGGCCGCGCGGAACTCATCCTTCGAGTCGAGTGCGAGCAGCGTTCCGGGCTCCTGCACCGGAAGGGTCATGCCCGCTTCAGGAATTTCAGCGACTGGAATCATCATCTTTCGACACCTTATCCATCAAACGGGTCGGGCCCCTTACCGGACGTTTTCTCTTTCAGCGCCCGGTTCACGGCTGGAGGAACGAATTCAGCCACATCCCCGCCGAGCGAGGCAACCTGCTTAATATTTGTCGAGCTGATGTAGCTGGTTTCCTGTTTGGGCATCAGAAAAATGGTTTCGAGATCGGGTGCCAGCCGCCGGTTCGTCAGGGCCATCTGAAACTCGTATTCAAAATCAGAAAACGCCCGCAGGCCGCGGATAATCACGCCGACGCCCTGCTCCCGCGCATAATCCACCAGTAAGCCGCCAAAAGGCTGCACAGAAACATTCGGGATGTTCGTCACTGTTTCTTTTACCAGTTCCACACGTTCATCCTGAGAAAACAGCGTGTCTTTCCCGGTCACCGCGGCCACCGCCACAATCAGCTCCGGAAAAATCCGCGCTGCGCGCTCCACCACATCCAGATGGCCGAACGTCATCGGATCGAACGTCCCTGCATAAATCGCTTTCTTATTCATGGGCCACGACTGTAGTGCGCGAAAGCGACAAAGGCAATGCCGGATCAGCGGCACCATCATTCCTCGGTATGCAGCGTTGGCTCTGTGAGCCAATCTCCCTTTGCGCGCTTTATCGGCTCATAGAGCCGACACTGCAATTCACCGCTGGTTGCAGTTGGCTCTCGAGCCAACCCTTTCCAGAAACAGAATCCGCGTCTGCCCATACCGCTTTTCCTTTAGAAGTTTCCAGTCATTGGAAACTTCAGTCACATCTCGGGATCGCATTTCAAACACCAAGATGCCCTCCGGAGCCAGCGCGCCGGCGACCGCTTCAAGCAGCCTGGGTAAATCCGCCGCATCGTAAGGCGGATCGGCAAACACGATATCGAAACCGGCGGAATCAGCGCGGCCGCCGGCCGCACCTACAGGGTTCCCTTCTGTAGCCGCGGCCGCTGGTCGCGGACATTTTTTCAAGTAGTCGTACACATCATCCCGAACCACATGAAAACGGCCGACCTCGGCCGTTTCCAGAGTTTGGAAATTTTCATTCAGGATTTTCCAATGGCTGGAAACTTTCTCAACCGCCGTCACACTTGCGGCGCCGCGACTCCACGCCTCCAGCCCGTATGCGCCGGAGCCGGCGAACAGGTCAAGTACCCGCGCGCCCGGCACACGGGCGGCGAGCGACGAAAACACCGCCTCGCGCGTCCGCTCCATCGTCGGACGCAACTCCCCGTCGGGAACCGCAAACTGCCGCCCGCCTAAAATTCCACTGGTTATTCTCATGGCGGCGCAGGGTAACCCGTTTGCTTTATCTGAAAAATGATATTTTTTTACCGGATTATCAAACAGAAGGTCGCAAAGAGCGCAAAGAACAGTTTCACGCTTTGCGACCTTTGCGTTCTTGAGCACAGCGGGTGTTTGTTTTCTAATTGTCTTTCAACCAACGCATGGCAATAATGCGCCCCTTGTTATGAAAGAGACACGCAACCAACTCAAAGAAGCCAAACGGATTGTCGTCAAAGTCGGCAGCCGCGTGCTGGTGGATGATGCGGGTAAACCCGACCACGAACGCATGTACGCACTGGTCAGCGATCTGGCGCAGGTGCACGGTGCCGGGCGCGAACCGGCGCTGGTCTCCTCCGGCGCGATCGCCGCCGGCCTCGACGCACTGGGCAAAACCGAACGGCCCGCCGCCCTGCCCGATCTGCAGATGGCCGCCGCCGTCGGTCAAACCCGCCTGATGAGTCTCTACAGTCACCTCTTCGGCCAAAAACATATTCAAACCGGCCAGGTGCTGCTCACCGACGACCTGATCCGGGTGGATGAGCGCTGCACCAACGCAAAGAACACCCTGCTCAATCTGATTGCCCACCGCATCGTGCCCGTCATCAACGAAAACGACACCGTTGCCACCGAGGAAATCACCTTCGGCGACAATGACCTGCTCGCCGCGCTCGTCGCCATCCTCGTCGAAGCGGACGCCCTCCTTCTGCTGACCTGTACCGACGGGCTGCATGATAAAAACAATGAGCGGGTTGCCTTTGTCGAACGGGTCTCCGACGATATTCTCGCTCTGGACAAAGGCAAAAACGGCAATCTATCGACCGGAGGAATGACCTCCAAACTGCTCGCGGCCGCCAAAGCCGCCGAATCAAACATCCCCGTCGTCATCGCCGACGGACAAACCGACGGAATCATCCAATCCATCCTGAATGGTGAAGACATTGGAACGCTAATTGTCTCTCGATAAATTATGTTTTCAACAAACACCCGCTACGCTCAAGAACGCGAAGACCGCAAAACAGCTCATACGCTTCGCGCTCTTTGTGATCTTCTGTTTGACAATTCCAAAGAAAGGAAAACAAGATGAGTCTACACAATGGAATGATTTTGATGGGCGACAAGGCATTGGCGGCCGCACGCGAACTGGCCAAGCTGTCCACCAAAAAGAAAAACGCCATCCTTGAAGCGATGGCGGAGGAGATTTCCGCACAGAAAGAGGCCATTCAGGCCGCCAACGCGAAGGACCTCTCCGCCGGGCGCGAAGCGGGTTTGTCCGCCGCTCTGCTCGACCGGCTTGAGCTGACCGACGCACGCATTGAAGGCATGGTCAAGGGGCTGCTTGATGTCGCCGTGCTCAAAGATCCTGTCGGGGCCGAAATCAGCCGCTGGAACCGTCCCAACGGCCTGCAGATCAGTAAAGTGCGCGTGCCCATCGGGGTCATCGGTATCATCTACGAATCACGCCCCAATGTGACCGCCGACGCCGCGGCCCTCTGTTTTAAAACCTCCAACGCCGTCATCCTGCGCGGCGGCAAGGAAGCCCGCTATTCCAACGCGGCCATCGCCAAAGCCATGCGTGAGGGCGGTGCGAAAAAAGATATGCCCGCCGATGCCGTACAACTCGTGGAAACCACCGACCGCGACGCCGTGCGCGAACTCTGCCAGATGACCGGCAAAGTGGATCTGATTATCCCCCGAGGCGGCGAAGGGCTCATCAAAGCCGTATCCGAAATGGCCTGGGTGCCTGTCATCAAACACTACAAAGGCGTCTGCCATACCTACGTCGATGCGAGCGCCGATCTCGACATGGCGCTTGCCATCGCTGAAAACGCCAAATGCCAGCGCCCCGGCGTGTGCAACGCCATGGAAACACTTCTTGTGCACAAAGATATCGCCGCAGAATTTCTGCCCAAAATCATCGAAACGCTCAAAGCCAGCGGAGTGGAGCTGCGCGGCGATGAAACCGTTCAGAAATGCGACAGCGATGTCAAACCGGCAGCGGAAGCGGACTGGCCCGAGGAATATCTCGACATGATTCTCGCCATCCGCGTCGTGGACGACGTGCAGGCCGCCATTGAGCACATCAACACCTACGGCTCGCACCACTCCGACGCCATCGTTACCGCCGACAAAGAAGCCGAAAAGGCCTTCCTCGCGCAGGTCGATTCGTCATCGGTTTATGTGAATGCCTCCACGCGCTTCACCGACGGCGCGGAATTCGGCATGGGCGCGGAAATCGGCATCAGCACCGACAAGCTGCACGCCCGCGGCCCCATGGG
>CAZITJ010000084.1:0-9710 GCA_964542135.1 uncultured Verrucomicrobiota bacterium | reverse complement strand
GCGGAAGATTTTTTAACGGTTTCTCCCGGGCAAACGATCCGTGCATCACATTGTGAAACGGTTGTTCACTGTACCGGCGGCACCGGTTCGGAGTCATCCGGCGGAGGTAATCCGGCAGCAACCTGCCGTTGAAAAATTCAGTTTTTACGTTCCGGGGTTCGATACAGCGCGCACCGCATCAGGGAGCCAGATCCACTTCAATGCGGTAGAAGCCGTCCTCGCCGGCGGAGTGCACGCTGTCTGTGAAAACCCCGCCGGTCACATTGCTCTGGAGAAGACTGAAGGGGCTGAGCAGGTTGCTGCTCCAGTAGATGGTGTAGACGCGGCCGGAAACGGCGGGCCATCGGAGAACCAGGTCTTCGAGAGCGGCGCCCTGCCCGTCAAGCTGAGTCATCACGAACTGATCCGCGTTGGTGGGGTTGAGTCCGGCGACATATTCCTCTTCGTTGGTGTAGTCATCGCCATCGGGATCGGCGGATGCAAGTGCGTTGGTTGCATCGCCGAAATACTGTGTTTCCCAGACATCCGGCAGGCCGTCGGAATCGGTGTCGTCGGTGAGCACGGTAAAGGTGATCGGGAGGCTAATCGCCGGCGTTTCCGGATCGTTGCTGGCAATGGTGGCGAGCGCAGTGTAGACGCCTTCGGTAAGGCTGGTTGCGGAGGCAGTAACGATCACGGAGGTTGACGAGCCGGGTGATACAGAACCGCTGAGCGGCGTGTAGCTGAGCCACGGTTCTTCGGGCGGTGTGAATTCGATGGCGAGCGAGTTTTTTAAATAGCTTTCGTTATAGGCAACCTGCGTGACAGGCCCGGCGGCGTTGTCGGCCTGCAGCCCGACGGTGCAGCTGGAAATATTTCCGTTTAGTGTCTGATACTGATAAACGATCCGCCCGTCCGGATAGAGGATGATCTGGAACGTTTGAGTGTCCGTGCTGCTGTAAAACGGCACACCGAGCCAGGAGACAACCAGGCGCTCAGCGGTGCTGTGATAGCGGATGGAGCCGGCCGATTTAGGATTCAGATCATCCCACATAGCCAGAAGGCTTTGTGACGGGGCGCTGGAGGACGGGAGGTTTTCATGACTATATGAGAGCTCGCCGGAGGAGAAACTGATGCCGCCGTTGGCGCCGATCTGGAACCGGCTGTATGTCGAGTCATAGAATGGAAAGTCGAAGCCGATGTCCAGCATGGAACTTTCACCGTCGTCCCCCAGCGAAACAGCTGAGCCGAGGTCGGAAATATCAATCCAGGTGTAAGCGGGGCCGTCGGGGTCGTCACTGTCTTTCCATGTGTATGTATCTGAATTGAGGCTGTCGCTGATCGAAAAATTTAAATCGCCATCCCCCGCGTTGCTTACCACAAGCCCCGCACTGTCCTGCGTGTCGGCAACTGCAGAAAAGCTGAGATTGGAAGAAGAAATCCGCAGATCGGGGTTGCCAATATTACCGGTGCTAACCAGCAGCACATACGCCTGCGAACCCGCAGGAACGACTGTTCCGTTTACTTGCAGCGTCCAGACACCGCCGGTTGCAGAACTGATTTCAATCTGTTCGGTATTGTCCCACTGGTTCGTACCGGTAACCGCCTTATTCGTCGGCGAAGAGCCGTCCGCGGCGAACGGCATGACATAGGGGTAATAAACAGATGAATCGTCCGGAGTGATCACTCGCAAATCAAGATCGTTCACCAGTGCATCAGCCGCGACAGTGCTTCCTTCCGGATCGGTCCAATACAGGGTTACGCGAAGATTTTCCGACCCTTCAGGAACGGACAGCTGGTATCGATTAGTCTGTGATTCTGTCACAACATCCTCAGCAATCCGAACCGCGTTTGTGCGCAGCAGATCCGCTGCCGCCTTCACGTCGAGCAGTCCCCAGCCAAACGCATAGTCCGGTCCCAGAAGACCACGGTCTCTGGCTGTATGAATCAGAAGGCCTTTAAGATAGGCAACCGACGGCCACGCATTACCGTGCAACGCACGGTACTGCTCCAGCAACAGCGCAGACGCCCCGCATGCGACCGGTGTGGCCATAGACGTTCCGTTCATAGAGACATAGTTTAAGTTGGTCCAGGTCGAGATGACGGCAACCCCGTCTGAAACGATGTCCGGCTTGATCCGGCCATCGTCCGTGGGTCCAAAGTTGCTGAAGGTGGACATGGCACCAGAGGCGTCAACTGCGCCGACAGTGATGATGTTTTTGGCGCCGGAAACCGTTTCCATGCAGTCGTAGTAGTCGTTGCCATAGAATGTTCCGTCATGCGGATGCCCGTCACCGTCGTCATTGCGGTCGTTGCCGGCCGCCTTGAAAACATACAATTGATGGTCTTTTACGACAGCATCCCATGTTCGGGTGTCCGTTGTGTAATCCCCAAACAAACTCGTATTATTGTACCAAGTTGAGCCTTCCCAACCGATCCTATAACCGTACGAGTGGTTAGAAAGCAGCACGTTATGATTGTTTTTTGCATCGAGCAACTCAGAGGCGTCATCTCCGTAAAAATCATACGAGTAAATCTGTGATCTCGGTGCCATTCCTTTTGCCGCAGCATAGCCCGAACCGTTACCTGCCAGCGTTCCGGCAACATGCGTTGCGTGGTAATGCACACTGCTGGTTTCCACCATAGTCACCCTGCCGTTGTAATCGGGATGCAGAGCCACCTCGCCACCGTCACGAAGCATTATGTTAATATTGGTTCCGCTCAGTCCGTAGGGAGCGGCCTGAATATCGTCCACATTGGAAAGCTTTGCTGCGTTGAGATTAAAGGTTTTTCGGGGCGGCGGTGGGAGTTCGGCACTGGACACCTGTACGGAACCGCAAAGAGAAAGCAACTCGTCATACCTCACCCGAATCTTCAATTTCTGTCCGTACTGAAAGGATGATCCCACCGCGGTTGTGCCGGCGGCTTTCAGCAGAGCGCTCGCCTGTTCGAAGCTGGTTTTGGCAGTAAATGAAACCATAGCGTCTATGGGTGTGGATTCGGAGGTTCCATTTCGGTACCGCGCCCAAAGACGGGGAGACCATTTATCGACCGCCCAGACCGGCTCGGCTCCCTGCAAGGAATCAATGGCTCCAAAATCCGTCTGTTTCTCTGCAACTGCGCGCCATGTGGTGCGCGTGATATGTTCAACCAGTCGAATGCCGGACTCGTTCAGGGCAGCCCGAACGTCGTCATCCGGAGTTTTTGAAAACGTCAGATAAAATTCACCGGCGGGGACCGATTGGGGGGTTCCGGGAACAAAAGATCGTGATGCAAGATGAACCGCCAGCTTTCGGGCCGGGCCGGAAAGCTGACGGGAGAAGTCCATCCGCCTGCGGCGATCAAAAAGCTGTGCTGGTTTTTCAACGGAACGCTGCCGGGCAAAGGAGGATTCGATCAGTTGGTGCGGCCGAAGCGGCCCGGTCGTCTTTCCATCGGTCGTTGCGCGATCAAGAACAGCCGTTGAAACGGATGGGGACAGACCGGTTGGCACTGACGAGTCCGCTTGCTCGAAAGCCGTTTTTTGCGGTTCCCGATCGGATTCGGCGGTCTCCCCGGCACCCGGGTCGTCGCGGAATATCCACCAAAGCATTCCCGCAGCCAGCAGTATCGGCAGGATGACGGTCCGGCGTTTCATGAGGGAAGACTACCCGTTTAGCCGGAAAATTACGATCATTTTGTTGATAAATTCAGTTCGCCGATGCGGCCGAGGCCTTTGAGGGTCAGATTCGGGTCCACCGGAACCGGGTTTTCCAAACCTTGGAAAACCCAATCGGCGAACCCGCCGGTGGCGCAGACTTTGATTTCCCGCCCCAGCTCTTTTTTGAGATGTGCGAGGATTTCTTTGACCATGCCCTGATAGCCGAGATGAGCACCAATCCGCATCGCTTCGGCCGTGCTTTTACCGATCACGCGCGAGGTCTTCACGGGTTTGATGTGCGGAAGTAGAGCGGTTTTCTCGGCGAGGTAATCAAACATCAGCGGCAGGCCGGGGCAGATGATTCCGCCGACGTACCCTTCGCGCTTTTTGACGATATCAAAGGTCAGCGCGGTTCCAAAATCACAGACGACCACGGGCGCGCCATACGCCGCTGCCGCTTCGCAGGCGTTCGCCAGCCGGTCGGCGCCAATCCGCTCGGGTTTTGGATAGGAAACCGGAATGCCCAGTTCAACCGTGTGATCGACCCAAAGAATTTCCTGCACGCCCTGCGCTTTCAGAAACTTCTCCCAGCGCTTGTTGACGCCCGGCTTTACGGAGGCGATTACTGCGCGCTCCGGAACAGCTTTAAGGTTCAATGCGGGCTTCGCTGAATCCGTTCGCTGAACCGAGCAGACGCGACCGTTGCTGTAGACCCCCAGCGACGCGCTGGTGTTGCCAATATCTATGACGAGTGTTTTCATTCGACAAAATAATGGATAACAAAATTATTTTTTAAGAGTAATTAATTGAACCGTGTTCCGATTAAAATTCACCCACTGCATTTGCTGAAGGGACGTATGCGCCAGAAGCCGTTGAAGTTGTTTTTTATAAGCCTGCTCGTGACGAATGACGGAAGAAATATGCAATCCCGTTTCAGAATCCAGCAGATGCATATTTTGACGACCAACCAACCCTCCGTTTACAAAAACGTCAACGGATTGCATCAGAACCTCTTCACCACCTAGAAAATAGACAAGGGCTTCCTGATAGAGGTTAATATCTAAAAAGCTGCCCCACTCATTTAGTACTTTCACGACCAAATCTCTTAAGACTGAACTTGATAAAAGGGATCCATCCCAACAATTGGTATTCACCTCAAATAGCGAGCGACGCTCGGAATCTATCTGGGTTGACACAAAACGATATTGAACAGAAGAAGAATGAAAATTGACGAGTTTTCCATGCCGCACATCGGATAGAAATAAATAATTAAGGAGCTGCGACTCATGCCCACTGTTCAAATCAGAGACGGCCTTTAACTCATAAATTGCCCCGGAAGAAATCAGAGCATCTAAGTAATATGATTTTCTGAACGAATCTAAAGAGACCACTATTTCTCCTTCAGAAACAGCCTTAAGACCCGCCCGCTCACAACGATTGATTAACTCTGCCTGATAAATCGATTCATGACAAAGCCGCCCCAATTCGTTTTGGAGATCAAATGCGTGCCGCATTACCACATGATCTATCTCATGGAACTGAGATTGTGATACCGGCTCAATTTCAAAACGATATTCGATAGGCATTCATCATCCTCTACATGAACAAAAAAATAATTTTGTTATCCATCATTTTGTCGGCATCTCTTAGACCCAGTCCAATGCGAGGTCGACAGCCGGCGCGGAGTGGGTCAGCGCGCCGACAGAAATGGCATCGACACCGGTTTTGGCGATTTCACGGACGGTTTCGAGGGTGACGCCGCCGGAAGCCTCGGTTTTGCAAATGCCTTCACAACGCTTCACGCACTCGCGAAGCTGGAGCGGAGTCATGTTGTCGAGCAGCACCCAGTCGGGTTTGGCCGGGAGCACCTCGTTGAGCTGATCAATCGTATCCACTTCCACCTCCACGGCCAGTTCAGGGTACGCCGCCCGGGCCTTTTCGACTGCGCCGGCCAGATTGCCGCCCTCGCGCGTCCAGTGCGCGAGATGGTTGTCTTTAATCATGATCCGGTCGAACAGTCCGTAGCGATGATTGGTTCCGCCGCCGCAGACAACGGCATATTTTTCCAAACGGCGGAGTGTCGGTGTGGTTTTGCGGGTATCCAGGATCTGAACGGAGGAATGATTGGCCTTGCTGACATACTGATGTGTCAGTGTGGCAATGCCGGTCATGCGCTGAATAAAATTAAGCGCCGTACGCTCGGCGGTCAGAATACTCCGGGCGGATCCTGACACGCTCAGAACCGTGCCGCCCGGCTGTACGGCGGTTCCGTCGGGCTGGAGAATTTTCACCCTGAGATCCGGATCGACCTGCCGAAAGACCTCGGCGGCGACCTCCGCTCCGGAAAGAATGGCCGGGCTCCGGGCAACCAGCTCTGCGGTCGCCGGCTCAGAGGACGGCATCAGCGCGACAGAGGTGGCATCCAGCCGGTCGGGACCGAGATCTTCATCCAGTGCTTCACAGATCCGGCGCTTCACATCCGGAGCGGAAAGAATATCGGGCAGCATCATGGCGTGTTCCTTGATTGGGTTGCTTGTACATGAATGATTGCAAACGGGTGTTTATCGCGTTTGAACAGCGGATCAGGCGCGCTTCTGCGCCGCTCTGCCCGATCCCATGAGAACGCTGACCGGCCGGAGGCCTTCGATGTTTTCACAGACAATTTTGATGGCGGCGGCAATCGGTGTGGACAGCAGGGCACCGACAATTCCCCACAGCCAGCCCCAGAACACCAGCGACAGCAGGATCACCACCGGGCTGAGATTCAGGCTGTCACCGGCCAGTTTGGGTTCGATAAAGCTTCCCATGGTCTGCTGGATGGCCAGCAAACCGACCAGGACGATTACGGCCGGCCATAAACCGGGATAAAACTGCACCACCGCAATAAGCACCGGCGGAATGGTCGCCACCGCGGAGCCGACCATCGGAATGAAATTGAGCAGGAAGGTGAACACCGCCCAGGTAACCGGAAAGTCAACGCCGACCATCGTGAGCAACAGCCACGCCAGCAAAGCGGTCACAGAGCTGACCAGCACTTTGATGGACAGATACCGGCTGATCTGCAGGGCAATCGAATCGGTTACTTCCGTAATCTTGCGGGCCTGATGCTCAGGAAACGCCTGTTGAACTTTATACTGCGTAAACGGTTTGCCGAGCAGCATGAAAACCAGAAAAATCAGGATCAGAATCATATTGTTGAGAATGCTCACAAAGGAGCCCGACAGGAGCACGAGGCGCCGGCCGATCTGATTTGTCCAGTCGAAGTCACGCAGGACATTTTCAGATATATTAAAGCGGGCCACCACATCGCTTCCGATCTGCGTCAATTGAGCGGCATAGGCGTCATACTGGTCAATAAATCCCAGCACACGGGTCTGGACAAACACGCCGATCAGGTAAAAGAATCCAATCAGCAGGGCGACAACGGCCAAAACGGCCGCGCCGGTCGGCACACGATGCCGAACCATGAAATTAACAATCGGGGCGAGCAGGTACGACAGCAGCCAGGCGATGATCAGCGGCAGAATCACCGCCTGCGCCGTCTTCAACACAAAGCCGACTGCGACCAGGGCAATGATGCCGACCAGGGGAATCAGGACGCGCTGGTTCTGCATAAAAACATCTCCGGTGTTTCATTCGGGTTCTGAGCAACGTTCAGCTGCGGGTTTTTTCGTATGCCGTGATATCCGCCTCATACTGGAGTGTCAATCCGATGTCGTCCAGTCCTTTCAGGAGTTTATCCCTGAGCTGGGAATCCACATCAAACGGATACACCCTGTCGCCGCCGGATGCGTGCAGCGTCACCGTTTGCTCTTCGAGACTCACAGTGGCTTTCACACCCGGCTCGTTTTCCAGGGTTTGGAAAATCTCGTCCACTTCGCCGGCGGACAGCTCAATGGTCAGCAGGCCGTTCTTGCCGCAGTTGTTGCGGAAGATGTCGGCGAACGCCGGGATCTCGCCGGAGCGCGGAGCGATGACCGCTCTGAAACCGTACTGCTGAACGGCCCAGACAGCATGTTCACGACTCGAACCGCATCCGAAGTTATTGCGGGCCACCAGCACCTCGGCGCCGGCATTCTCCGGTTTATTCAGTCCGAAATCCGGGTTGTCCGAACCGTCGTCGTTATAGCGCCAGTCCGAAAACAGTGCCGCGCCGAAGCCGGTGCGTTTAATGGATTTCAGGTATTCCTTGGGGATAATTGCATCCGTATCAATGTTCGCTCGGTCCACCCCGGCTACGATTCCTGTATAGGTTTTAAATTTTTCCATAATCTCTCCTTAAAACTCGAAGCACGAAACTCGAAACCGGACCCCGTGTTTGCTATCTTCAATATTGGCTATATCCTTCTTCAGCTTCCGTACAAAAATACGAACCGCTTTCGCGAACTCAAATGTCCGATCCTCCAAATCGTAAACTTTCTTTTATGACATTTAAGTTTTCTCCTGTTTCAGAATTTGTTTCGTGCTTCGAGTTTCGGATTTCGAATTTACAGCTGTTCACGAATATCTACAAAATGACCGGCAACCGCGGCGGCGGCGGCCATCGACGGACTGACCAGATGGGTACGCCCGCCCTTGCCCTGACGACCCTCGAAGTTGCGGTTGGAGGTGGAGGCGCAGCGTTCTTTGTCTTTCAGTTTATCGGGGTTCATGGCCAGACACATACTGCAGCCGGCATAGCGCCATTCCGCGCCGGCCTCGACATAAATGCGGTCGAGCCGCTCTTTTTCAGCGGCATAGCGCACGGCTTCGGAGCCGGGCACGACAATCATGCGAACCGTATCGGCGATTTTTTTCCCTTTGAGCATTTCGGCGGCTTCGCGCAGATCTTCGATACGCCCGTTGGTGCAGCTTCCGATAAAAACGGTATCGATGTGGATGTCGGTCATTTTCATACCGGGCTCGAGGCCCATGTAATCGAGCGCCGCACGCACATCGGTCGGGCTGTAGCCCGGCACGGCGTCAAGTGCGGGAACTTCACCGGTCACATCGGTCCCCATGCCCGGGCTGGTGCCCCAGGTCACCTGCGGCGGCATATCGCTGACATCAATGGTGATCTCACGATCAAAGACCGCGTCCTCATCCGTATAAAGCGTTTTCCAGTATTCGATCGCCTTGTCGAGCGCCGCGCCTTTCGGCGCATAGGGACGGTCAATAGCCGTCACATAATCAAACGTCGTCTGATCCGGAGCAATCAGTCCGCAGCGCGCACCGCCTTCGATGGCCATATTGCAGATGGTCATGCGCCCTTCCATCGAAAGGCCCCGCACGGCCTCGCCGCAGAATTCAAAGGCGCAGCCGGTTCCGCCCGCGGTGCCGATCTCCTTGATCAGCCGCAGGATCATATCCTTCGGGCCGACACCCTTCTGCAGCGTTCCTGTGAATTCGACCTTATAGTTTCTCGGCTTGCTCTGACGCAGCGTCTGCGTGGCCAGCACGTGTTCCACCTCGGAGGTTCCGATACCGAAGGCGATCGCACCGAACGCCCCGTGTGTGGCCGTGTGGGAATCGCCGCAGACAATCGTCATGCCCGGCAGGGTGATTCCGAGTTCCGGGCCGATAATGTGCACCACGCCCTGCCGGTCGTCGCCCAGCGGAAACAGCGCCACACCGCTTTCGCCCGCATTGTCGGTCAGCGCATCCATCTGCGCCTTCGCAATCGGATCGGTGATGTTCATACGGTTTTCATCCGTCGGCACATTATGGTCCATCGTGGCAAAGGTACGCTCCGGACAACGAACGGTGCGTCCTGCAAGCCGGAGGCCCTCGAAGGCCTGCGGACTGGTCACTTCATGCACCAGATGGCGGTCAATATACAAAAGCACCTCGCCGTCACCCAGCTCTCTGACGACGTGTGCATCCCAAATCTTGTCAAACAGTGTTTTACTCATAAATTCTCCAGTTGGAGCGGAGAATTTATCATTTATGTCCGACAAGAAAAGACACATTGAATGAAAAAACGGCTCTTCTCGGATTTGCGTCAACCCCGCCGAATTTGACCAGCGAATGAATAAAATCTACGAATGAGATGCAAGCAGAACGAGCGAGACGCTCGTTTCAAGCAGGCGGGATTCGCCCTTCCAAACATCAG
>CAZITJ010000083.1:9652-9768 GCA_964542135.1 uncultured Verrucomicrobiota bacterium | reverse complement strand
CCAAGTAAAAACACAAGCTCCTCCAGACATATCGCTGAATTGGAAAGGAAAGCCCTGAAGTCGTGTGCCACGTTTCAGGGCAGTCGGCTCCGCCTCTCGAACCCTCCGGTCCGGGT
>CAZITJ010000083.1:0-9552 GCA_964542135.1 uncultured Verrucomicrobiota bacterium | reverse complement strand
TCTCATCCCGCTGATCAATTTTTGCACAGCAAAAATTGGCGGAGAGAGAGGGATTGACGCGCCTTCAGCGCTCCCCGCTCTCCGAGCGGGGCAGTCGGCTCCGCCTCTCGAACCCTCCGGTCCGGGTTCTCATCCCGCTGATCAATTTTTGCACAGCAAAAATTGGCGGAGAGAGAGGGATTCGAACCCTCGTTGCCCCGTTAAGGGCAAACACGCTTTCCAAGCGTGCGCATTCAACCACTCTGCCACCTCTCCAAAATCTGAGCGCGAAAACCTATCAGGCCCGCATCTGAAAATCAACCGGCAGAACCATATTTATTTTCAGTTAGCACCGCATAAAGCATTGATGACAGCCCGTTCACGAATTATGATCTGTTGAATTCAATCCGGTCCCTGTTCAGAATCTAAGGAGAGCTGCCATGCAACTACGGTCCGCCCGATCAGTCGTCCTCGTTTCCCTTCTTCTCCCGCTCGGTATCCCGGCGCAAAATGAAAGCGTCGAAGACATTTTTGCCGACCTGCAGGATTTTTCACCGCCGGAAGCCGCCGCGCAGCCGGCACAACCGCCGGCCCGGCCTGCCGCCCCGTCTCCGGATGCGCCTTCGGGAACCGACGAGCCGGTCATGCAGACCGCTTCGACCCCCGCCGCGCAGCCGGCACCGCCCGCACCGGCCCCCGCATTCACTTCTGCCGCACAAACGGGGACTCCGAGCCTGCAGAGCGCCGCTCCGCCGGCGGACGAAGCACTGCCGGCCCGCACAACGGATGATCTGCTTCTGGACGGCCGCGAAGCCTACCTGGCCGGACAGTGGAACCGCGCACAGGAACTGTTCGAAGCCGCGCTCCACCGGAATCCCTACAGCAAAGACGCCATCGAATGGCTGCGCTACATTGCCGACCGTAAAAACAGCCGGGAAACCAGGAGCTACAACACGACCCGCCGGCGGATGCTCGAAGGGGTGCAGGCCGCATGGAACACCCCGCGCGCCGAAGGGGCCGCGGGGGAAACCGGCGGGACCGCCCGCCCGCCGACCGAACGCGAACAGCAGGCCGCCGCCCTTCGTGAGCAGCTCTCCGAAATCCTGATTCCCTCGCTGACCTTCCGCGATGCAGGCGTCCAGCAGGCGGTGACCGAGCTCTCCGGCCTGTTCAAACAGCACGACCCCGCCGGCAAGGGCGTCAATCTGGTTGTCTACGGCACCGCCGATGTCATTCTGCCGTCCATCACCTTCTCCGGCAGCGATCTCACCGCGCTCGAGACACTCGACATCATCACCCAGATGTCCGGCATGAAATATGACATCGGTCCGGGCCTCGTCACGCTGACACCGGTCAACTACGAACCGCCGCAGCAGATGATTGCGGCTGAATTTGATGTGCTGCCGTCTGTCGGCAGCAAAATGATGCTGCGCGCGGGCGAGGACGAGCCGGGCCGCCTGGTGGATGCGCGCGGCTTTTTCAGCACGGTGCCCTTCCCGCCCGGCTCCAGCGCACAGTACAACCCGGAATTCAATATGCTTCTCGCGCGCAATGTGCCCAAACACCTCGATAAAGTTGAAGAGCTCCTCAAGCGCTACAACGAAAAGGCGCTCGCCGAACTCTCCCGGCAGGTGGAAATCGAAACCAAATTCATCGAGGTGTCACAGGGCGCACTCGATGAACTGGGCTTTGAATGGACTCTCGGCGAAGCCGGCGAACGACTCACGACCGATACCATCACGATGCCGGGCGGACAGAAACTGTTCACCGACACCCTGCGCACCGGCAGCGAGGCCTTCGGCTCCGACATCCGGCCCGGCGGAAACCCGTCGGGTTTCAACGACTACGCCCGGGCCGTCACCGATCCGACCGGCACCGGCCTGATCGGCACCGCCGGCGAGCTGCTCATCCAAAAGGTCAAAGGGGATCTGAAAATGGATCTGCTCATCCGTGCCCTGGAACGCCAGGCCGGCTCCGATCTGCTCTCCGCCCCCAAAGTGCTCGCCAAAAGCGGCGAAACCGCTACCATCCACATCGGCGAAGTCCACTGGTTCCCCACCCAGTTCGATCTTGAAATCGAACGCGAAGCCCAGCCGGTTCTCGTTCCGCTGGACTACGAAGAGGAAAAAACCGGGGTGCTGCTTGAAGTCTCACCGGACCTTGATCCCGAAACCGGAACCATCACAATGCGGCTTGCGCCCGAAATCCGTGAACTGGCCGGCTACGACCAGCAGCACGTCGCCACCCTGTGGCCGTTCTTCAATTCCGGGGGCACCAGCGCGAATGCGTTTGATATCACCACGGAGGCCAACGACAGCATCGGCATTCCGGACATTAAGGATCTGCTGAGCGAACCGCAGGCCGCCGCCGACCGTCTGATCGCCCGCCGTCCGGTCTTCAAAACCCGCAAGGTGGAAACCATGGTCACGATTGATGACGGCAGCACCATCGCCATGGGCGGACTCATCAAAGAACAGCTCGAAACCTTTGAGGACCGTGTTCCGCTGCTCGGCGACATCCCTCTGCTCGGCCGCCTGTTCCGTTCCGAAGGCGAACGCAATGTGAAACGCAACCTGCTGATCTTTGTGACCGCCCATCAGGTAGACGCCTCCGGATATAAAAAGAGCGCGGAGTGAAAGGGGAAACGCGACTTCCGTTCATGGTGAACCTTCACGGTGAACCGGGCGCGTTCAACGCACGCCCGGTCGTGCTCCACCCGCCGCGCTTCCAGGGATTGGAAAAACTCAGCCCGGTTTTTCCAACCCTTGGAGGTTTTTAAAGGAAAAGTTCCAGAGTTTGGAAAATGAAAAATCTTCTGACAGCCGCCCTGCTCGCCGCCGCCCTGACCGGGTCGGCACGCAGCGCCGTGATCTGGGAAGAAACCTTCGACAGTTACACCGACGGTACTACCAACGGAACAGCCGGAACGTGGAGTGTGGATGTATCCGCCTGCTCTTTTGACGGCGATGACCACTTTGAAGTCCGCAGCGGGCAGATGCAGGGAAATGATCTGGATGGCGAAGCGGTCTGGACGACAGAGACAATCGACATCTCCGGGCAGGGAACTGTCTCCATTTCCGTTTCTGTTTCCGACGGCGGCGGCGGACTGGAAGGATCGGACTACATCCGGCTCTATTATAAACTCGACGGCGGCGCAGAGACACTGTTCTCAACAAACGGAGACAATTCCGGGAATTTCGGAAATCTGACCGCATCCCAAACCGGACTGACCGGCGCTTCGCTGCAATTGATCGTTAAAGTTGTAAACGGAGCGAATACAGAGTTCATCGCCTTTGACAATGTACAGGTCGAAAACGCGGCAGTTCCTTCCAATCAGCCGCCTGTCCTCTCCGCTATCGGCAATCAATCGGTCACGGTCAGCAATGCGCTGAACTTCACGGTTTCGGCAGCCGATGCGGACAGCGACCCGATCGTTCTCTCTGCGAGCAATCTGCCGCCGGGCGCGGTGTTCAACACCGTCACCAACGCCGGAAGCGTGTCCAACACCTTCAACTGGACCGGCGCCGCACCGACCGGAACCTACACCGCCACCTTCTATGCCCATGACGGCACGACCAACGATTTGGAGACGATCACCATCAGCGTCAGCGAAGCGCCCGCACTGCCCGACAGCATTCTCTTCGATTTTGCCAACGATGCCGCTCTCTACGGCGCACTGGACGATCAACCCGGACCGGTCGCATTCACCAACAGCGGATTGCCTGCAACGTTCACTGCTTCTGATGGCGAAATGAACCGAACCGCAAGCGGCTTCGGAATCAATGCGGCGGCTTCCGGTGATGATACCGCCGGATTTGATGTCGGCGAATGGATCGATATTGTCTTTGACACCGCCATCCGCTTAACCAATGTGAATGTGTCGAGCTGGGGCACAGGCGACCAGGCCGCAATCTACATCAACAGCATCAGCAACGGGGTGATGAACACCACAGGAAACCATCCCTTCAATCTGGTCGTGCCGGCAGGACAGGTGCTGCGCATTGAAAGCACTGCGGGCACCGTCGGAAACGGATGGAGCCTGGACAGCCTCACCGTCAGTACAGACACCAACACACCGTCACCGGCCAACAATGCTCCGGTCCTTGCTGCCATCGGAAACAAATCAGTCACGGTCAGCAATGCGCTGAACTTCACGGTTTCGGCAGCCGATGCGGACAGCGACCCGATCGTTCTCTCTGCGAGCAATCTGCCGCCGGGCGCGGTGTTCAACACCGTCACCAACGCCGGAAGCGTGTCCAACACCTTCAACTGGACCGGCGCCGCACCGACCGGAACCTACACCGCCACCTTCTATGCCCATGACGGCACGACCAACGATCTGGAGACGATCACCATCACGGTCACAAACGGACCGGTGATTCCCGTTAACAACCCGCCCGTACTGGCAGCGATTGGACACCGGTCGGTCACGGTCAGCAATGCGCTGAACTTCACGGTTTCGGCAGCCGATGCGGACAATGATCTGATCATGCTTTCCGCAAGCAATGTTCCAGCAGGGGCCCTGTTCAATTCGTCTTCCGCTATGGGCAGCGCAACCGGAACGTTTAACTGGGTCAGCGCCGCACCGACCGGAACCTACTCGGTTACTTTTTTTGCTCACGACGGAACAACCAACGATCTGGAGACCATCACGATCACCGTGACCAACGCACCCGTCTCCCCGCCTGTTACGGGCGCGGTCTGGAACGTGGTCTACAACCATCCGCAGCAGTCCGGTTCAGCGAGCGCTTTTCCCAATCAGTTTTTAATCCGCGATGCGCTGGTGGAGCGCATTGATTCGCTTGAAAGCGGTGACAACGCCGTGCTGGCCACTTTTACGTTTTCAGCCGAGGCCGGGGCCGGAGTCATCATGAACGCGATGGATGCGGCACTTGATCGCGGCGCGAACGTCCGTTTTATTGCCGATGGCGATATCAATATCGGAACCGTTTACGGCGGGACCAACTCGCTTCTTGACCTGTCGAACCGGTCCCCGAATCCGCTGACGCTGGTGGTGGACGGGTCGACCAGCGGCATCATGCACGACAAGCTCGGACTGTTTGATTACGGCGGCAGCAATCAGTGGGTGTTTACCGCCTCATGGAACTTTACACTGGGAGCCAGTGCAGATCAGTGGAACATTGCACTCGAAGCCCGCAGCCCGTCGCTCTATGCCATCTATAAAGCGGAAACCGACGAACTGCTGGCCGGCCGCTTCCATGACGACCCGCTCAAGTCGCACGCGCATGACGCTTCAAGCTTTTCGCTCGACGGATCCTGGGGAACCAACTTTGTGCGCTTTGCGCCCTACCCCGACGCCACGCAGGGCGGCAACAACGCCGAGCGCGACATCACCAATCTGATCGCGCAGGCGCAAAGTGAAATTGTCTTCGCGCTCAACAAGCTGAACCGCGAACCGGTCCGCGACGCGCTGATCGCCGCCGCCGACCGCGGCGTCGCCATTCAGGGCGTCATGCCCCGCAGCGACACCGACCCCGGCGGCGTCTCGGATGATATCTACAGTTACCTCACCAACAGCGCCAACTACGCAACCACCAACATCGTGCAGATGCTCCCCGCCTATTCGAGAGCGGACTACTCAACACTCGACGCCGGTGAATCCGATCTGATTCACGCCAAGTATATGGTGATTGACCCGCAGAGCACCAACGCCGTCGTCATCCACGGCTCCGCCAACTGGACCGCCCAGGCGCTGGTGAACGACAACGACAACGATGAAAACGTCGTCTTCCTGCGTCACAATGCCATCGCCGCCGTGTTTTACGAAAACTTCCAGCGCATCACCGGCACCGGCGCATACGATGAAGGCAACTCCACACTGGTTTCGTGGGACTTTCAGGACGACAATCAAATTGCTGACGGCGGCATCCCCGCCAACGAGACGCAAACCGTCGTGCGCGTTCCCGCGCCCTCCGGCTACACCTATACAGACGATGCCCTGTCCTGCAATGGGTGGCAGAGCGGCTCCGGAACCAAATACTGGGAAACAGAATTTTCCTCGCTGAAGCACAGCGACATCAAAGTATCGTCTGTACAGCTCGGCAGTTCAACCGGACCGGCGGATTTCAAACTGCAGTACAAAACCTCCGCCGGCGGAACCTACGCCGATGTGCCCTTCGGTGAGGTAACGGTTCCCGACGGCGGCAACGGGGTGCTGACCCGCGTGCTGCTGCCCGCCGCCTGCAACGATCAACCCGGCGTGTTCCTGCGCTGGATCATGACCTCCAATACATCAATCCGGGAGTTTGACAATGTCCAGAGCGGCGGGCGGGGAAGTATTGACGACATCATGATTGTCGGAACCGCCTACGACCAGCCGCCGGTGCTCGATGCCATCGGGGACCGAAATGTGTTCGAAGGAGAAACCCTGTCCTTTACCGTCACGGCATCCGACCCGGTGGACGGCGACTCAATGACGCTGAGCGCCACCAACCTCCCGGCCGGCGCAACGTTCACAAACGACGTGTTCACCTGGAGCAACGCCGCACCGGCGGGCACCTATACAGTGACATTCACCGCAACGGATAAAGACGGCTCCGACAGCGAATCCATTGACGTGACCGTCATCGAAAAACCGCTTCTGCTGATCTCCGAAATCGCCGATCCGGACGGAACCGGCGGCGGAGACTACCGCTTTGTTGAACTCTACAACGCAGGAACCAACCACATCGACCTGGCCGCCGGAAGCTGGCATCTCAGTCGGCAGGCCAACGGCAACACCTGGGCGGATGTTGCGCTGACCGGCAGCGTGACAGCCGCCTCGACCTATGTCATCGCCTACGACACTGCGGCCTTTCAGTCGGCCTACGGCTTTGCACCGGACCAGAGTGATCCCGACGTCGACGGCACCGGGGACGATGCCTATTTTCTCTATTTCGGCGGCGGTCACAGCTCCGGCATCCTGATTGATATCTACGGCACGTTTGATACCGACGGTTCCGGCGAGGCGTGGGAATACACCGACGGCCGCGCCGTGCGCAAAAGCGCTGTCCTGCAGCCGAACACCACCTGGACCTCTTCGGAATGGGTCCTTGTTGACGGTGCGACGACCAACGAAGTGGCGCCGGGCGTGCGCGGCAGCCTGCCGCAGTTCCAGGGACTGACCGATCAGTCTGCGCTGGCCGGAGAACCCCTGTCCTTTGATGTAGCAGCAGAAGACCCCATTGACGGCGACGCCGTCACCGTCAGCGCCGTCAACCTGCCGCCGGGCGCCGCGTTTGACGGCACCACATTCCACTGGGGCGCCGCCGCCCCGGCAGGCATCTACACCCCCTCGTTTATCGCGTCCGATGCAGACGGCAGCACAACCGGAACGGTCACCCTCACCGTCATCGAAAAACCGCTCCTGCTGATCTCCGAAATTGCCGATCCGGATGTCGAAGACGCCGAACTCTACCGCTTCGTCGAACTCTACAACGCAGGAACAGCCGCCATCGATTTGAGCACAGACGGATGGCATCTGAGCAGGCAGGTCAACGGCGGAAGCTGGGACAACATTGAACTGACCGGCACCGTCGCCGCCGGATCCGCCTGGGTGATCGCCAACAGCGCCGCCGAGTTCCAGACCGCTTACGGCTTTGCACCGGAGCAGGAAAGTTCGTCTGTCAGCGGCACCGGGGACGACGCCTATTTTCTCTATTTCGGCGGTGATCACACCAACGGAACGCTGATTGATATCTACGGCGAAATCGATACGGACGGAACCGATACGGCATGGGATTACGAAAACAGCCGCGCCGTCCGTAACAACAGCATTCTGGAGCCCAATACCGTCTGGACCGCGACCGAGTGGACCCTGACCCCCGAGGCCGTCCTCGACGACATGACCCCCGGCGAACACGGTCCGACCCCTGAATTCCAAGGGTTGGAAAACCCGTTTGTCTGGCTGGGGGACGACCTCAACCTGACCGTCACGGCCGTAAACACCGTTAAAACCGATACCATTACGCTGTCCGCCACGGCCCTGCCCGCCGGAGCAACCTTCGCCGCAAAGACCGGAACCGACAGCGTCAGCAGCACGCTGCTCTGGAACAGTCCACCCGCCGGAACCTACATGGCAACCTTTGGCGCCGCCGGTGATGTCGGAACAACCACAAAGTCCATCATCATCACCGTCTCGGACAGCGCACGGATCGCCGGAAAATTCTACGGATGGGACGGCGACACCATCTTCAAACTTGATAACGGCCAGTTCTGGCAGCATAGATTTTCAGGGGGAAAAACCGTTCCGGTCATCAACCGTCCAACGGTCACCATCACGAACCACCTGCAGGTTGACCGCCGCATGTACATCCCCGCAATCAACGACTACGTACAGGTGGCCCCGCTTGAAGTCATCGAAAGTGATATCACGAACGCCTTCAGCGGACTCTACTACAACAACATCTACCAGCTGGACGATGGAACTGCCTGGAAACAAACCAGCCATGAAAACATCGCCGCTACAGATGTTGATACCACCTGGCGCTGGGTAAAAAACGGAACCACCTTTTTACGGTTTCTGGATCGCGATGACCGCGTCATCGGCACCTGCACCGTGAAAGCCTCCGCTCCGCCGGCCGACACCACCATACGCAGCCGCATCGACGGCTGGTTCCGCGGCTGGAAACTCGACCGGATCTTTATGCTCGAAAACGGACAGTTCTGGCAGCAGATCACCGCCGATGATTCAATGGACACGCTGTACCGCCCCGCCGCAGCCGTCTCCAATCACCTCGGAACCGGAACGTGGCGGTTGTACGTCGAAAGCGCAGGCCCACCCGCTTACGTCGAGGTCCGCCGTCTAACCGGTGTCACCCGCACAGCGATTGACGGGACCTTCTACGGCTTCGGTCTTGGCAACGTCTACCGCATGCAAAACGGAGGCTGGTGGCGTCAGACCTCGCTGGAAAGCTCGGCCTCCGTGCGCTCCAACCCGGAGATTCTGATCTGGGACGACGACGGAACGGACATTCTCGAAATGCCGGATGAAGGACGGGCCGTCGAGGCCGAACAACTGAATGTCGTTACAGAGAGCACGATCGTCGAAACCTTCCGGGGGCTGCGTTATGCCCGCTATTATAACCTGGCTAATGATCAGGACTGGGCGCAAATCAGTTCTGAAAACATCCCATCTGACCAGCAAAATCCGGCAGTTATGGTTTGGACCGAAGACGATAATTTCCACCTTCTCGCTCGAGACAGCAGCGATCGACCCATCGGAAGCTGCACGGTCATCAGCCCATGGGATGACGATGACGGCGATGGGGTCCCGAATGTTGAGGAATTAATTGCCGGGACCAGCCTGCTTGATCGCAACGACCTGTTTATCTTGACCATGGGCCGTCCTGATTCCGAGGGGCGGGCTGTACTGAACTGGATCCTTGTTCCCGGTCGAACCTATACGATCGAATGGACTCCGTCCCTGCTTCAGGATTTCCAACCCTTGGAAACCCTCACTGACTGGACTGAAAACAGTTGGACCGATACCGTCAACCCGCCCGGCAGCGGCGGCTTCTACCGCATCCGCGTCCGCCTCACCGACTGACATTCAAGCCTGTAAAAAAAACCTGA
>CAZITJ010000082.1:4028-9869 GCA_964542135.1 uncultured Verrucomicrobiota bacterium | reverse complement strand
ATATCCGCGCATGGATGGCCGCACGTCCCGCCCGCAAACTCGCCGAATAACAGGGTTGTTTCAAAATAATTTATCGACAGAATGATTACCTGTTTAATTGAAGCTGATTATGAAAATGATTCTGTCGATCAATCATTCTGTCGGGAAAGATGACACGCAATGTTGTTGGGGATCTGCAGGGCAAAATAAACACGGTTTGCACATTTGCGCAACGGCGCTCTCGGCGAGAGCGCCCTGCCTTTCTAATGGAAGGAACGTTTAACCACCCGTTCGCTTCCAACTTCGCCAACCTCCGTCGCCGAGGCTATGGAGGTCAGGAGGCTTCGGCGGATAAGAAAGCTCCGGCGGACGAGTCACTCACTGGAGAAAGCAGCCGAGTAAACAGCCGGGATGTTTTTTATAAGAACTCGTCCATAAACCCGGCTGCTTGCCGCGCCGATGGCCTTGCGGTTCTCTCCAGCGAACCTGTGAGCGGGCCGAAGGCTCGGGCTCAATGAGGTGGTAAAAAATTATCCCGTGTTATGTTGGAAGATTTTATCCGCGGTATCTGCGGTGAAAAAAGGAGAGCCAATTCAGATTACGGACCGGATTCAGATCAAGAATGTTTGTAATCAGAGCTCTCATCGGGATAATGGGCGGTCTTATGGCTAAGAAACCTTTCAACAAAATCGATAACGGGATCAATCTCGAGGAGTTTATTGACGTGAGCGAAAAACGATATGACGGGCGCGCGCCCGACGAACTGCGTCCGGTCAAATTTACCCGCGACTTCACCATTAACGCCAAATCCTCCGTACTGGTTGAAATGGGCAACACCAAAGTCATCTGCGCGGTCAGCGTCGATGAAAGTGTTCCGCCGTGGATGCGGCGCGACAACAAGCCCGGCGGCTGGCTCACCTGTGAGTACGGCATGCTGCCCAGCGCCACCGCCGACCGCTTTCGCCGCGAGACCGGAAAAATCGGCGGACGCACGATGGAAATTCAGCGCCTGATCGGCCGCGCGCTGCGCGCGGTGGTCGATCTGCAGAAGCTCGGCAAGCGCCAGCTCACCATTGACTGCGATGTCATTCAGGCCGACGGCGGAACCCGCACGGCGTCCATTACCGGCGGCTATGTTGCTCTGCGCCTCGCCGTGGACCGCTTGATGGAAGAGGGGCTTCTTAAAGAAGATCCGATCAAAGAGGCCATCGCCGCCATCAGTGTCGGTGTGTACAAGGGCGTACCGCTGCTGGACCTGAACTATTTTGAAGATTCCAAAGCGGAAGTGGACATGAACGTTGTGATGACGTCCTCCGGACGCATTGTGGAAGTGCAGGGCACTGCCGAGGAAGAGCCTTTCACCAAAGAGCAGATGACGCAAATGATGGACCTCGCCGAAAAAGGGATCAACGAGCTGCTGGACGCTCAGACAAAGTAATCCATCCGAAGAGTTTATCGTTTCGAGTTGCGGTTAACCGCTGTCAGGCGGCCGCGTTGCCGTTTTTCCGAACCATAAACCACTGCATCGGCAGACCGAACAGTGCGCGGAACAGTCCGTTGCCGACGAAGAAAAGTAAAACAAAGCCGAGCGACAGTGAGGCGGCGATTAATTTGCCGAGATGACGGAATCCGGCGCCGGCGACGAAGCTTGCACAGAGGCTGGAGACGAGCATCCCGCAGGTGAACAGAATATTTCGAAGGGTGCCGGCGGTCCTTTCCACAGCGGTCCAGGTGTTGCCGGCGGTTTCCGGAGCGAACCAGCCGACCGAGACGCTGACCAGTCCGAGGATCAGAGCAAACAGCAGCGCGGTCACCATGAGGTAACCGCCGCCGAAGCAGATTGCGGCGGCTTTGGTCTGCCAGCGAATGAGGCGGGAGCGAAACAGGCGCAGGCCGTTGTTTATAAATGCGCGCATGACCCCGTAGGCCCAGCGCATCTGCTGACGAAAGAGGTCGCGCGGCCGGTGCGGTGTTTCGCAGGCGACCTTCAGGTTTTCAAGGTAGGCGATGCGATGGCCTTCGGCGATCAGCCGCAGCGCATAATCGACGTCTTCGGTCAGCGCGCCGGGCGTCCATCCGCCGGTCTGCTCGAGCAGGTCCCGCCGAACCAGCTCTCCCGAGCCGCAGAAAACACTGTTGGCGGTGAAGTGTTTGATCAGCGGCAGAATGACGATGTGAATAATATTGACGATGCCGGCTCCCATCAGCGTGGTGATGTTCTGCCGGGCATTGGAAATCTGCCAGGCGGCCTGAACACCGGCCAGATCGGGGTGTTCGATGACCGGGCGGATCAGGCGGCGCAGGAAACCGGGGCCGGGAAGAAAGTCGGAGTCGAGCACGAGGATGTAGTCGCCGTCGGTTTGGGCCAGCATGTGGTTGAGGTTGCCGGGTTTGTAGCCCGCGTTGCCGCCGCGGCGGCAGACGGTAATGCGCGGATGGGCGGCGGCAAAGGCGTCAATGCGGCCGGAGACGGCCGGATCGCTGCTGTCATCACCGATCAGAATCTGGAGTTTTTCGGCCGGATAGTCGAAGGCAAGGCAGCGGGCGGCGCACTGCAGTGCGGCCGGTTCGTTGAAAGTGGGAATCTGGACAGTGACGCGGGGCAGGGGACCGTTTTCGGCCGGCGCGGCGTCCGGCGTCTGCCGCCGCAGGATCAGGGCGAGCGCTGTGCCCAGAAGATAGAGCATGGAAAACGCGCAGGCGATAGCCAGAGCGATATCCAGGCCGAAGCGGATGACTGCCTGCAGCTCGTTCATTTCAGCCTTTCAGCCAGCGTTGAACCGTGTCGGGCAGGCCGGTGACGTCACGAACCGTGGCAGGGGTTTTCGTGCCGGACGTGGTGGGGACCGAAACTGTCTGGCCGGGCGCGGCGCCGCTGAGTGCGCGTGCCATGCCGGCATTGCAGGAAATAATGTTCAGCTCTTCGTTCTGGTCCCATTCGCCGAGAATGTACCAGCGTTCATGCTGCCCGTCGGGATAGTCCAGTTCCACGCCGGTGGCGATGCCGGCCACATCGGTCGGGAACCCGGCGAAATCGCTTGGTTTGACTTCGTCGAGCGCCTTTTGCAGCTCTTCGGCCTGCAGGCCGAGCAGTCGCTGTTTTTCCTTGGCATATTTAAATTCCGCATTTTCGCGAAGATCGCCGTAACTGCGGGCCAGCTCAATTTCTTTGGAATTTTCGGGAATTTCCTTTTTGAGAATCTGTTCGAGCTGTTGTTCACGGGCCCGATAGCTTCGCAGGGAGGTGATGCGCTGCGGCCTGGATTCGCGGACTGTTCCCGCGGCTTTTTTGAGCACCACGTCATGGAGATCGGGGCACAGTTTAATGATTTTAGCCTGCAGGCTCTGTCGATCGAGTTTGTTCCAGGCGGGAGAGTCGCTGATGCGCCGCATCAGGTCGCGGCGCTGGGAATCACTCATGGAGTCCAGAATGCCTTTGAGCGAATCGACATCTTCAATCTGTTCGCGAAGCTGATTCTGAGCGCGCAGAGCCGCACCGCCGTGTTCCTGTTCGATGAGCTCAAGGGTCTGGAAGGCGAGGTCGGCTTTGTCCGTCAGCCCCCATTTTTCAGCGGCGGCGTCATTGCGCAGAATCCAAAGCAGAAGCGCAGGGCTGCAGGCCCGGCGGCGGACGGTATCGAGCACCTGTTCGGCGAGGGCCTCTTCGGTGCCGTTGCGGATGAGTGCATCAACGGTTTCGTTGAGGGCCGCGGTTCCGAATTCATCAAGACGGCGCAGCAGAAATCCGCCAGCACTGTCGGTGCCGGCGAACAGCAGGTGAATAAAGGCCTGCATGAAGCGGGCGGGCAGCTCTTCGAGCAGGGCGGGCAGATCGTCGCGCTCCGCCAGATGAGTGAGCTCCGCCGCCGGTTCCACGCCGTCCGGGGTGATGGCGAACTGATCGGAAAAAACCAGCGCCCGGGCGGTCCAGTCGGGGCGGTTGAGCGCGCCGCCGCCTTTGATCGCGAAGGCCAGGCGGTTGGCGACGGCCTCTTTCATATAGGGTTCCAGGGTTTGGAACTTTTGCCCCTGAATCTCTTCCAGCGCCTGGAAAACCGTCGGTACGTCGAGTTCGTTTTGGAAGGCGGCAAACCATTCTTCGTCATAGCTTTTGGCTTTGCGTCGCAGACGAAGCGGTTCGGTGCGTTTAGAGGGAATTTCGACGAGCGGGTCGTTTTTCAGGTCCTTGCGGGCTGCATCCCAGAATTTTTTCCACTCGGCTTCTGTGGCGATGAGGTCGGGAACCATCAGATCCTGAATCCGGTTGAGTGAGCGCGGGCCGTAGCTGCGCAGGGTCATGCGGATAATTTCGGCCGGATCGTCCTTCATCAGGCGGACAAATTCGTCGGGGTTGTTGTGGCGCACGGCCAGCAGATGATCGTCGGTGAGCACCTCGAGTGCTTCGGCGGCGTAGGAGAAGGCGAGTTCGTGGTCGCCTTTTTTTTCGAATTCAATTTCGACTTTCTGATAGAAGGCATCGATCCGGCTGATAATGCCGAAGCCCCAGGTTTTATTGAAGCAGAGCATTCCTTTTTTAATGGCGAGCAGATGCTCGAGACGCGAAAAAGCCTCTTCGCAGGAAGAGGCTTTTTCAAAGGCGGGTTCTATGAATTTTTTGAGTTTGCGGTCTGTGCTGAGAATGTGAAGCAGCTCTTTCTGCGCAATGGCCGGCGATGAGCCCTGCTTCAGGGCGATCCATTTGTAGGTTTTCACGGCTTCGCCGAGCAGTTTGCGGTCGGTCAGGGTGTCTTTGATCAGCTCGGCCCATTCGAGTGCACGGACGTCCTTGCCGTCGGCGCAGAGGGCATCCAGTTCTTCAAGCAGATCGTCGCAGGGGACGTTTTCGGTTTCAAGCCGGGCGAGCAGCTGTTCTTCGGTCAGGGCCATTGTATCCTCCTTGCCGGCGGGTGCGGAATTGGTTTTCCGGACGGCAGGCGCGTTGGCCGCTGTGCGCATCCGGTCTGCCGCAACCCGGGCGGCTGTTCCTAAAATGACCCGACACCATACGGACTTCCCGCGGCCCGGGCAAAGAAAAACAGAGAGCTTTTCCGGGGCGATTCAGTGCGCCTGCACCCTGGGATGCAGGGTGCGCTTGATCTGCAGCTGCCGGCTGAGCGCTTCAAACGCATCCATGCGGCGGATTTTTTTAAACACCTTGTCGTTCATTTCCACCAGCGTCAGAGACGGCGGAAGGTGTTCGGCCGCGGATTTCAGTGCGGCGACCGCGCGGTTTGCATCGCCGCAGGCGGCTGCGGTTTTTGCCAGCAGAAGCGGAATCGCGGCCGGATCCCGTTCAAGGGGAGACAGGCGCTCCAGAAAGCGAATGGCGTCTTCGGCGCGGTTCGCTTTGTTCAGCATGGCTGTGTACAGGCGGATCATTTCCAGATCATCCGGCCGGTGTCTGAAATAGGCCTGAAAATGCTGTTCGGCCTGCCGGAGATTTCCGGTCTGTTTGTACAGCAGAGCCAGGTTTTTCAGGCATCCTTCTGACGCGGGTCGCATCGAGCGTGCACGATGCAGCACGGCTTCGGCGCGTTCAAAGCGGCCGGCCCCGATGCAGGCGGAGCCCAGATTGATCAGCACGTCAAACGAAGCCTCTTCGCGGACGGCCTGTTCCAGGGTGTCTGCGGCTGCATCAAACTTTCCCTGTTTGAGCAGTGCGAGCCCGAGCGCCCGGCGTGTATCCTGCAGATCGGGGAAAATCTTCAGTACTTCTTCAAAATGAGTCTGGGCGGTTTCAGGGTGATCCAGACTCAGGGCCTGCTCTCCCATAATAATGTGATAGGCTGCGTTTTTGACCCATTTGGTGGATCGGGCCGGGCGGCTTCTCTGCTCCAGTCCGGCCCTCGACGCCGCGCTTCG
>CAZITJ010000082.1:0-3928 GCA_964542135.1 uncultured Verrucomicrobiota bacterium | reverse complement strand
ACCGCGTCCGCCAGCACCAGTGCGGCCATGGATTCCACAATCGGTACGGCGCGCGGAAGCACACAGGGGTCGTGCCGCCCCCTGGCTTCAAGCGTCACGGGGTCTCCGTCGAGCGATACGGTCTGCTGTGCCTGCCCGATGGTGGCCACGGGTTTGACGGCGATGCGAAAGCGAATCGATTCGCCGTTGGTGATGCCGCCCTGAATGCCGCCGCTGAAATTGGTCAGTGTGCCCAGCCGGTCGCCCTTGCGCACAAAGCGGTCATTATGCTCCGAGCCGCGCATGCGGGTGCCGCCGAATCCCGAGCCGATCTCAAAGCCTTTCACCGCCGGAATGGACAGCATGGCCTGCGCCAGTCGGGCTTCGAGCTTTTCAAACACCGGTTCACCCAGGCCGGCGGGCAGCCCCCGGCAGATACAGGTGACGGTTCCGCCCAGCGAGTCTTTGGCGTCGCGCGCCTCTTCGATGCGCGTTGTCATGTCGGCGGCGGTGGCGGCATCCGGACAGCGTACCGGCGTGGCATCCACGGCGTCACGGGTCAGTGTGTTTTCCGGAATCTCCGGCGCTTCAATCGTGTTGACGGAACTGACGTAGGCGGTAATGGCCAGCTTTTCAAATTGACTGCAAAGCCATTTTTCAGCGATGGCACCTGCGCAGACCCGGCCGATGGTTTCGCGCGCACTGGAGCGTCCGCCGCCGCTGGATGCCTTGACGCCGTATTTCATGAGGTAGCTGTAATCGGCGTGCGAGGGACGCGGCACGGCGGCCATGTCGCCGTAATCGCCGGGGCGCTGGTCGCGGTTGTTGACCGACAGACCGATCGGTGTGCCGAGGGTCTGACCGTTTTCTGTTCCGGAGAGAATGGTGACCAGGTCTTTTTCGTCGCGCGGAGTCGTCAGTGCGCTCTGTCCCGGCCGGCGGCGGTCGAGCTGCGGCTGAATATCCTCTTCACTCAGTGCCAGCCGGGCCGGACAGCCGTCCACCACGGCACCGACCGCTTTGCCGTGGGATTCGCCGAATGTGGTGACCCGAAAAAGTGTTCCAAACGTGCTGCTCATGCTGTTCTCCGAGATGGCTGCTGCCGGGGTGTGTGTTCAGGATCAAAGCATGATTTATACCCTGCCGGCGGTTGGTTGAAAATCATTTTCGCCCCGTCGCCGCAAAAATTCCGACCGCGCCCCAGGCGGACGGATCGTCGGCGGCGCGCTTGATCCGCCGGAGCTGCGGCAGCATGCGCAGGCGCTGCAGTTTATTCAACAGCTCCAGGCGAAACATCACGGCGACACCCAGAAACATGCGGATTCCCAGATCGTCGGTGGTCAGGGGACGGATGGTTACCGAGACATCCTGAAACGAGGCCTGTTTCAGCAGTCCGCAGAGCTGCGAGCCGATCAGCCGGTTGCCGCCTTTGCGGCGCTGTCCCGCGCCGGTTTTCCGGATGAATTTCACGAAGGCATCGCTCTCCGGAGAAAACGAAGTCCAGTTGTCGTCCACATCGAGAATACAAAGTGTTCCGCCGGGTTTGAGCACGCTGCGGATCCGGGCCAGCGCACGCTGCGGATCGTTCAGATGCTGAAACACAAAGCGGGCATACACAAAATCAAACGTGTTTTCGGGCAGCGACAGCTCATACACGTTGCCGGTTGTAAACGATACGTTTTCCACGCCCTCGGAGGCTTTGGCCTGATGAGCCACCGCAATCAGCGCTTCATTGATGTCCACGCCCGTCACCGTTCCCTGCGGCCCCACCTCGCGGGCGAGCTCGCAGGCGGTGAATCCCGGCCCGCAGGCGAGATCAAGCACCTGCATGCCGGGGCACAGCCCGGCATCCCGCCAGACCTTTTTTTCCGCGTCGAGGGCAACGGTCGCCTGCAGCTTCAGGCGGGCGAGTTCCTCCTCGTTTTTTTCAAACTGACCGAACCGGTACGATCCGGCATCCGCGAGTGTATCGTTGTCCTTGTTCATGGTCCGACACTGTAGCCCGCCTGCAGCTCGAAGAAAACCGAAATATAGAGACGGCTGCGCAGCGGTAGACTGTCCATTTAAATGCCCGCTTTGGGGGAGAGAGCTCTATGTCGGAATGAACCTTTCCTCATTTTTTCGGCGCGGGCGGCTCTTTTCCGAGCCTCGCCAAAACCGCCTTCAGATCGGCCCAGGCTTCTTTTTTTCGGCCGGGTGATCGCAGCAGATAGGCGGGATGATAGGTCGGCATCAGGTCAATTCCCTGCCAGGTGCGCCAGGCGCCCCGCTGGCGGGTGATGGCCACCTTTTCATTCAGCAGACCCTCCACCGCTGTTTTTCCGAGCGCAACAATCACTTTCGGTCGAATCAGGTCGATCTGCGCGCGCAGATAGGGCAGGCAGGCATTCATTTCCTCCGGCGAGGGGACCCGGTTGCCCGGCGGACGGCATTTTACAATATTGCCGATAAACACCTCTTCGCGCCGATACCCCATCGCGTCGATCATTTTGTCGAGAAGCTGTCCGGCCTTGCCGACAAACGGCCGGCCCTGTGCGTCCTCATCCGCACCGGGCCCTTCGCCGACAAACAGTATGTCCGGCGCATCGCCGTTTCCTTCACCCGGAACCGTGTTTTTTCGGGTTTTGGAAAGCGGGCAGGCCGTGCAGGCCGCCACCTGTTCAGCAACGGCATCGAGTGTCTCACCGGTCACTGTGATTCCGGACGGGCCGGGGTGTTCAGCCGGGGAGGCCGCCGTCCGCGGACGGGCTGCGCACTGTGCGGACGCCTGCGGCACGCGGGTCAATGCGGCGAGGGTTTCGCGTGAAACCTCCAGCGTTTCAACGCCTTCTTCGCACTGATACGCCAGAAAATCGGCCAATTGATCAAGATAACTCAAAAGGGGTCAGTCCTATTATTTTAGTGTTTTTTTGAAATCATGCAGCGCGCCCTCTGAGGATTGCTCTACGTCCCGCACGGCTTGCGACAGGTTGGACGTGCATCCCATCTGCACGTTCCGGGCAATCCATTCATTCTTTACGCTGGTCTGTTTGCGAATATACCAGGCGATTGCCTTTTTTCGAGGGTCATTTTTCCTGAGGCCGGACAAATCATCCGGGGACAACTTGAAGGCGCTCAGCCCTTTGTCGAAAAGGCGTTTGGCTTCCAGCTCGTCATGCTTGCGCACCTGATCCCCAACGAAGGAATCCCGTCGCTTTCCATCCATTACACCGTCCAGCGCTTCCAGCATCCGGTTGCGGAATTCATCGCTTCCGAAGTACCAGCCCCGGCGAATGCGGTTCCAACGATCATCCGCTTCACGGGGATTGTCACGGCCAGCGATTTCAAGAGAGCGCTTCTCCATCTGATGGTGATATCTTGCTCGACCCGCGGCGTCGTCGCTCAGCCCCAGGTTTCCCAGCGTACGCGCCACCTCCAGCCACTCCGGCCGTTTGGCGGGTTGCAAATAAAGGGGATAACTGCTCCATGGATAATCCGCCAGCTTTTCGTTTTTTGGATTGAACGTTTCGGTTCGTGCGGGGTTGAGGTGGACATAGCTGCTGACACAGGAAAAGCGGGAGCCGTCCGGTTCAACGATCAGCGCTTTGTAACGACCTTGAAACAGGTGTCCCGTCTGATCGTGGCGGAGATTAAAGCGCTTGGTGTATGTTCCCTGCATCCAGCGCATTCCGTCCACCAGATTGGCCTCCGGAGTCTCCAGCAGCAGGTGATAATGGTTTCCCATCAAGACAAACGCGTGGATCCGCCACCCTGTGCGGCCGCATGCTTCGGCCAATGTATCCAGGAAAATTTCGTTGTCGCGGTCATCATTAAAAACCGGCTCCTTCCGGTTTCCGCGGCACATCACATGATACACAGCGCCTTCATACTCAATTCTCGGTGCCCGTCCCATATCAGTGTTCTACCGCAACCCTCTGGTTTCAATCCAGAAAAAACACGTAAATAATAG
>CAZITJ010000081.1:0-9937 GCA_964542135.1 uncultured Verrucomicrobiota bacterium | reverse complement strand
ACGGACCGCCCTACCAAACACGCGAAACCGGCGGCCCGGGACGGACCGCCCTACCAAACACGCGAAACCGGCGGCCCGGGACGGACCGCCCTACCCAAACACGAACCGGTAGGGACGGCTGTCCCCAGCCGTCCGCATTCGGCGGCCCGCGGACGGACCGCCCTGCCCAAACACGCGAAACCGGCAGCCCGGGACGGACCGTCCCGCGTTACCGGTTTCGTTTACGGCGAAAGGCGCGGACGAACTCGCCGAGCTCTTCGAGGCGAAGCAGCACCCCGGCCGCCAGATAGACCGCTGCGCCGATCACCACGCTGACCGTTACCCCCGTGATCTGCGACAGTTTTCCACCCATTGGAAACTGACCGGAAACAAACGTCACCGCCAGCCCCATCACCGCAGCAGCCGCCAGCGCGCGGCCCGCCGTGCTGCCGATACGCGCCCAGTCAGGCCTCCCGATGCGCCGCTGCAGCAGCAGCGCCAGACACGTCATGCTGAAGGCTTCGGACAGCACCGTTGCAAAGGCGATTCCGGCGTGTTTCACCGCCGCGGGAAAACTCAGCACAAAGATCACATTCAGCACCAGATTCAGCGCCACCGCCGCCGCGCCGATGCGCACAGGTGTTTTGGTATCCTGCAGGCCGTAAAAAGCGGGAATAAACACTTTGGCGAGACTGAACACAATCAGTCCCGGTGCGTAGCACTGCAGCGCCAGGGCCGTCATACGGGTTGATCCCGCATCGAACAGCTGCCACTCAAAAATCGTGCGCACAATCGGCCGGGCCAGCACCAGCAGGCCCGCCGCCGCGGGAATCATGACCGCCAGCAGATGACGGATCCCGTCGCTGACGCCTTCACGGATCTTCGCATGATCGGCCCGCGCGGCATGCCCCGCAAAAGCGGGAAGCAGCACGGTTCCGAGCGCCGTGGCAATGATGCCGAGCGGAAAGTAGATCAGCCGTTCGCTGTAATAAAGCGCCGCCGGCGCCTGCGATCCGGCCCACATGGCCAGCAGGCGGTCGCTGAGCACATTGAGCTGGGTGACGCCCATTCCGACGGCCGCCGGGCCCATCAGCAGCAGCATTTTGCGGATGCGTTCGTCGTCTTTCCAACCCCTGGAACTTTTTTTATCCCGTTTCCCAGGGATTGGAAAACGGGGTGCCCAGCCGAAGCGCCGCAGCACCGGCCACTGCACCGCCCACTGCAGAAATCCCGCCAGCAGCACGGCCCACGCGACGTAGCGGATTTTTTCCTCCGGCGTGTTTCCAAAGGCTGGAACCGCCAGCAGCAGCGTCAGAATCCAGATGATGTTGAGCAGACTCGGCGCGAAGGCGGAGACGGCAAAATGATGAAATGCATTGAGAATACCCATGGACACCGCGGCCAGGCAGATGAAGACCATGTAGGGCATCATAATCTGCAGCAGATCAAGAACCGCCGCGACGCGCGGACTTTGTGCCGGAATCAAAACGGCGGCCAGAATGATCCCCGCCGTGATGACGGTGAGCACCGCGGCGGTCAGCGACAGCACACGGTTCACAAAGGTCCACGCCGCGCCGTCGCCCTCTTTCTCGCGCGTCTCCACCAGGACAGGAACCAGTGCGGCCGAAAGCGCCCCTTCCCCGAACAGACGGCGGAACAGATTGGGAATCGTAAACGCCACCACAAACGCAGACATGACCAGCGAGGTGCCGAAGATCCCGGCCATGAGCACATCGCGCACCAGTCCCAGCAGCCGGCTGAGCAGGGTGAAGCCGCCGACCGTTCCGGCTGATTTGAGAATTCGGCCCTTTTCCATAACCTGACGAAAGCGGCCCGAAGGCCCTGTTAAAATTGTTCAATTCGCTGAAGCCGATGCGGTCTGTCCCAGGGCGATCCATTTTCTGCGGCTGACGAGGACGGCGGCCAGCACAACCAGTGCCGTCAGCGGGCCGATCCACCCCTTGGAAATCCATTCGCCGGGGCCGTAGAGCCATGTCAGATGTCCCTGATTGTCCGTAAACAGGCGGAAAAGCATCATGATCCAGACCCAGCCGGCGTGCAGCCCGATGGCCAGATAGACCGAGCCCGTCCACAGGCTGAGCGTCGCCAGCACCGTCCCCATGCAGAAAAGGGTGCAGACCTCCGGCCAGAAGGTCGGCCCCGCCTGCGCGAACGGGCTGCTGAGAAGCAGCAGGCCGGAAAACCAGCGGTTCGTCACCGCCGGCTCGGCCGGTTTGATAAAATGAACCGCCGCAAACAGCGCACTGCCCAGCAGCACGGCGGGCAGCGCCCCCAGACTTTTGCGCAGGGCATTGAGAATGAAACCGCGAAACAGGATCTCCTCAATCACACCGATCAGCAGTGCGCCGAGAATGACTTTCAGCACCGAAGCGCCGATGCCGCTCTCGAGCGGCGCCGGGGCATACACCCCTGCAAGCAGGCCGGCCCCGTACACCAGCAGCATGCTGAGCGCCGCAACCAGCAGGCCCGCCCCGAAAAGCCGGCCCCCGTCGCGGCGCGGCGGAACACCGAAGTCGGCCCGTCCGTGCAACCCGCTCAGTTTATAGGCGGGTGCCAGCAGAATGAGCACCAGCACCAGCACCACCCGGTCGTTGACGCGGCGGAAGGGCGAGTCGAACACCGAGTCGGCCAGGTCGGCCCAGAACAAATGCGTTCCGGCGGCTTCGCACTCCTGCACCCACTGAAGCACCCCGGCGGCCCGCGACTGGATGGCCATATAGACCCAGGGGGAAATCAGTGCGGCCAAAAGGGGCGCGGCGGCGAACAGAAGCAGAAGAGAGGCCAGCGGTTTCAAACGATCTGTTTTCATTTTTTTCCAATGGTTGGACGCGGCGGCGCCGCGTTTTCTTTCCCGTCCGGCTGCACCGCCCGGCGCGCCGGCATGAAAGCAGGCATTTTTCCAAGGTTTGGAACTGGTCACACTATAACGGCTTTCGTATCGTAGACCACTCTATTTGATGTTGAAGAACGGATGAAATTCATGAGCAAACAAGCGGGCCGCCTGCTGGCGGGCAACGAAGAGGTTTTGAACGCGTCCCTGAATGAATTCAACCGGATTCCGGTTGATCTGGACCTGACGGAACAGGCGACGCTTCCGCCGCGCACCGGGCGGCAGACGATTGCCGAACCGGTTTCGATCTCCGGACACGGAACTTTTTCCGGGAAAAACACCACAACGATCACCTTCGCGCCGACGGATCGCGAGGGCTGGTGGCTCGACCGCAGCGACCAGCCCGATGCCCTGCCGATCCGGGTGGCCATCGACAATGTCTGGACCACCGGCGCCATTGTCAGCAATATCGTGCTGCGCGCGGGCAACCCGCACAATTACGTGCGCATGGTCGAGCATATCATCGCGCTGCGGATGGGCCTGGACATCGACAACCTGATGATCCGGATCGATTCCGGCGACCCGCCGCTGTTCGCACGCGGGAGCCTCGACCTGCTGGAGGCGCTCGACCGCGCCGGACGCAACCCCGTCGGAAAGCCCGTTTCCTATGTCACCGTAAAAGAACCCGTCACGCTCTGCTGGGACCGCGGACCGTTTGTAACGCTCGCGCCGCCCGCGGGCGCGGCCGGCGGACTGGAAATCGATGCCGCGGTGAACTTTCCCAACGCCATCGGCGCTCAGCGGCTGCGTTTTCCGCTCAATCCCGACACGCTGCGGACCGGCGCCGAAGCGCGCACCAACACCTCCTACGGAAAAATGCTCTACTGCAAAACCGTCGGAAAAATTTTCGCGGACATCCGCAACCTCGGCTATACCGATCAGAACATTCTGATTGCCCGCAAAGACCGCTACCATAATGAGCCGCGCCTGATGCACAGCGGAAAATCGCTCGAAGCGATCTGGCACCGCAGCGTGCTGGATCTGTCCGCGGCTCTGGCGCTGATTCCCGGTGCGCGGTTCACCGGGCGCGTGATCTCCTACAAGGCGGGACACCGCCTCGACTGCGATTTGATCACTAAACTCTTTCTGCTCGACCTGCTGACGCCTGTCGAGCCCGCGCCATGAATCCCCTTCGAGAAACACTGGAATACGGGCTCGTGCGCACACTGATTGCCCTGCTGCGACCGCTGCCGGAGCGGTGCGTCCTCTCCGCCTTCCGGGCACTGGGACGGCTTTTTTTTCTGCTGAGTGCCCGGCGGCGGCGCATTACACTTCAGAACCTGGCCATCGCCTTTCCGGACAAATCCCTTCGCGAGCGGCGGCGCATCGCCCGCGCCGCCTTTCTCAACATGGCCGAATTCACCGGCGACAGCTTTCTGCTGCTGGCCGGAAAACTCAGGCCTGACGACGTCCTCGCCCGTGTCGATGATGCCGACCTGGAAAAATACCGTCGGCTGACAGCCGGCAACACACAGGGCGTGCTGCATCTGACGGGCCATCTGGGAAACTGGGAGCTGCTTGGAAACTACGGCGCGCTGCGGGATTTTAAATCGCACGTGGTGGCGCGCCGCGGCAGCAACCGGCTGATTGATGAACGGATCGTGGTGCCGCTGCGCACGCGTTACGGCAATCAGGTCTTTTATAAAGAAAAAGCGATGACGCACACGGTCCGCGCACTGAAAAAAAACGAGGCGGTCGCGTTCCTGATTGATCAGAAAATCAATGCCCGGGAAGGCGTGCCGGTGCGTTTTTTCGGACGCGAGGTGCTGGCGGTGGCCTCCTGCGCCCTGCTCCAGATCCGCATGCAGCCGCTCGTGATCCCGACCTTTATGATCAAAACCGGGCCGCGGCAATACCGTCTGAAGGTCGGCGATCCGGTGCCGTGGGAAGACGACGGCGCCCCCCGTGAGGAACAGATTCAGCGGCTGACGCAGCGGCATCAGACGATCATTGAAGAGGCCGTTCGCGCCCATCCCGAGCAGTGGTTCTGGATGCACGACCGCTTCGGCCTCGGCCGGCCGCGCCGGCGCAAAAAAAAGAACAGGCGGCGGGCGAAGCGAACCTGACCGGTTTGTTCATAAAAACAGACGGACGTTGCGTTGCTCTACACCACAGCGGATGCCTGCTGAGGGGAGTAGTCGGCAACCAGCTTCTCCATCTGTTCTTTCAGATCCTCCCCCCGATGGGTGGCGGCCGCCGCCAGCAGCGCATCCATCTGTTTTCTCAGCGCGCCGGGCTCCCATCCGTTTTCCTGACGCAGCACCATGATTTTTTCATGCTGCGTTTTGACCACCCCGTCGTCGTCGCTGATGAGTTCTTCATAGAGTTTTTCGCCGGGCCGCAATCCGGTGAATTCGATCGGAATATCGACATCCGGCTCCTTGCCGGACAGGCGGATCAGGTCGCGGGCCATGTCCACAATCCGCACGGGGGTACCCATGTGCAGAATAAAAATTTCGCCGCCTTCGCCCTGTGCGCCGGCCTGCAGAATCAGCCGCGAAGCCTCGGGAATGGTCATGAAATAGCGGGTGACGTCCGGATGGGTCACGGTGACCGGCCCGCCCTGGCGGATCTGCTCCCGGAAGGTCGGCACCACCGATCCGGACGAACCGACCACATTACCGAAGCGCACCGCCATCAGGCGCGTTCCGCGCCCGGAAAATTCGTGCAGCACGCGCTCGGCAATCCGCTTGGACGCGCCCATCACATTGGTGGCCCGGACGGCTTTGTCGGTGGAAACCAGCACAAGGCGTTCCGTGCCGAAGTCCACCGCCGCCTCGGCGGTGACGTAGGTGCCCAGGATGTTGTTGGTGACCGCCTGCCAGGGATTGGTTTCGATCATGGGAACGTGTTTGTAGGCGGCGGCGTGGAAGACGGCCTGCGGCCGGTGGCGTTCAAAGACCGCGCGGATCAGATCGCGGTCCTGCACCTGGCCGAGAACAGGCAGCACCTCGAGGCCGGTACGGGCCATTTCCATCTGAATGCGAAAGAGATTTTCTTCGCCGGCATCCACCAGAATAAAGCGGCGCGGACCGTAGGCGGCAACCTGGCGGCAGAGCTCGGAGCCGATGGAGCCGCCGGCACCGGTTACGAGCACGGTTTTATCTTTTAGATAGCCGGCCACGGCCGGATCGTCGAGTTCGACCGGCGGACGGCCCAGCAGGTCTTCATAGTTGATGTCGCGCAGCTCTTTGAGGCTGACGCGCCCGTCGATGATGCTCCCGGATGTCGGAATCCGCTTAAAGGCGATGCCGCTGGCTTCACAGGCCTCAATGATCCGGCGCATGCCCGGCCCGCTGAGCTGGGCGATTGCAATCAGAATCAGTTCCGCCTGATATTTATCGATGGCCGCGTCGAGCCGTTCGAGGCCGCCGTACACAGCAACCCCGTGAAGCGAGCGGTGCTGTTTTTTGGGGTCATCATCGAGATAGCAGACAATCTCGTAAGGCGCGTCGCGATCGATGGACAGCTCGCGAAGCAGGTGCTCTCCGCAGAAGCCGGCGCCGATCACGATGGCACGGGTGCGCGGCGGGCGCGCACCGTCGCCCCACTTCAGCGGATTGACCGCCCGGCCGTTGGTGCGCAGAGCATAGCCTTCGCGCACCAGAATACGCAGACCGGCCACAAAAATGAAGGTGAGCAGTGCGTCGAGCAGATAGATGCCGCGCGAGAATTTTTCCACCAGATAGACGTGATTGACAAAGGCAATCATCAGCAGCGTGGAGGTCGCCACCGCCGCCATGATTTTGCGCATATCGCGCAGGTTGGTATAGCGCCACATGCCGCGGTACAGGCCGAACAGATAAAAAACCAGCAGATTCATCGGCACCGCCGTCAGCACGGAGGGCAGCATCTGATTGCGGTAGGCCGGCGAGAAATCCTCGGACTGGAAAAAGTCAAACCGCAGTGCAAAGGCCAGCCAGAGCGCCAGCGCAACGCTGAGCGCATCGGCGAGCATCATCAAATAAAAATTCGGGTTTCTGTACTGAAAACGCATACATATGATATGCAGGCATTTGCGGCATGCGGTCAATGCTTTTCAGCCGGAACATCCGGTAAAGTCGCCGGGCCGGACCGATTCAACCCCGTTTTCAGTGCGAGACGCCGTCGCGACGCAGGACGTTGGTGAAGGTGCGCAGCAGGATCCGCAGATCGAGACCGAAGGACCGGTTTGCCAGATACCACGCGTCGAGATCCACTTTCCGCGGAATAGGCAGTTCGTCGCGGCCGTTGATTTGCGCCCAGCCGGTAATGCCGGGGATGAGTTGATGAACGCCCCGCTCCGTGCGCAGCGCCACCAGGTCGTCCTGATTGAACAGCGCGGGGCGCGGGCCGACCAGTGACATGTCACCTTTGATCACATTGAGAAGCTGCGGCAGCTCGTCGAGACTGGTTTTACGCAGCAGGCCGCCGATCGGCGTAAGCCATGCGGCGGGATCACCCATCAGGTGGGTTGCCACATGCGGTGTATCCATGCGCATGGTGCGGAATTTGACCATTTTAAAGATCCGGTTGCCGCGCCCGACGCGGTCGGAAATATGAAACACCGGGCCGGGCGAGGTCAGTTTGACCGCCAGAGCGGTGGCGATAAACAACGGGAACAGAAACAGGAATGCAGCCGCAGAGGTAAATAGATCGAACAGCCGTTTCATTAATGGGAAACCTCCCAGTATCCACCGGTCTTCCTGCTTCCTCGACGCTCAATCCGACGAGAATCATTTAGGGTCTTTATTTGGCGCTCAATCGTCTTAATAGGTCGATCAAGCATGGCTCCCAATTCCTTCGCCTGTATCCCTGGATTCTCCTGAATGGCTGCCAATAAGAGTTTTAATCCCTCATTTAATCCCTCATTTAACCCCTCATTTAATCCCTCATCTCCTTTATTTTTAAGGGAGGCAATGCCGCCCAAAGAAACCTGAAATGCTCCGGGGTCAGTGCCCAGCGAAAGCTCCATGTCCGGCCGCTCGTCTTTCAGGAGGCTACGGATCCGTATAAAGCCGGTTCCATATTTCTCCACCTCGCCTGTCAGATAAAAGGCTTCTGCCAAAAGCTTGTTTCGATGCGATGCCCGGTAGAAGTCGGTCTGTAGTGCTTCCAATTTGAGCGAGCCGAACAAGCCCCCTGGATTGGTAAACTCCACATACTCATCAAACATCTTGATGATGACATCCGTCGGATCACGGTAATCTTTATGGATAATGGCGTTCAAGAGGATCTCGCGCAAAACGGGCAAGGGATATTGCCAGGTTTCTTTGCGTTTAAGCTCGCCGGTAAACTCGTAGCCAAGCCGCATATTTCTCTTCATGAACTCCATGGCCTCTTCAACAGCTAATAACAGCGGCGCCCGGATAATCAAATCATCAACAATCGCATGGCGCGATTTAAAACGCCCCACATGAATTGCAGATCGATGATTCCCAAACAAAAGTTCGGCGGCCCTCGTCAGCTTTCCATCCTTTAAAAACCCAAGCTTATTAAGATCACGGACAATATCTCCAGACGAATTGTATCGGCCCGATTGTTCGACGCCTCTGGTAAATTTTTCCAACGCCGTCCGATCCAGTTGGTCGACTCCTCCATCAACCACAAACGAGTCAAACGACACATTCAGGCTTTGGAGCTTCAGTTCGACAATCTCATCGGAGGTTAAGGCATGGTTCGAAGCACCATGCCGCTTAAAGTAACGCCCCTTGCAGGCAACCGGTTTGATAGGATATTCCTGCACAACAAATAAAACCACAGAGCCCTCTTCGTACTCCTCAATTCTGTATTCCGGGAAAAGCGAAGGTTCCGTCGCCATTTTTAACTGATTCAGCCAATCCTTGACGTTCTCTTCCGATGCGATCAATCCGCAGGGGATCCCATCGTTCCCAACCCCAATACAAAGAAAGCCCCCCTCGCTATTGGCGAATGCGGCCATCGTCTCAATCGCAGTCTTTCCGAAGGATTCCTTGAACTCCACCGTTCGGGATTCCCCCGATTCAATCAGTTTTCCAAATTCTTCATTCATAATCTGGTGGCTATACTAACCCGCATATTTCATGAAGAAAACCGAAATGAATGGTGGCAACAGAAGCAGAGGCGCCATGACGAACCTTCTAAACCCGAACAGCCGTTTCATCATGTTTTACTCCGCACGGGATGCTGCGCCAAATAGGCAAAAACAGTTTCGTGAATGCCCAGATCCATGCTGAAGGGCGGGCTCCACCCCAGCGTTTGCTTTGTATGTTCAATATCCACCTGCAGGGAACCGCACAGCTGCTCCATCTCGCCCTTTCGTCCGCAAAGCCGGCCCGCGAGACGCAGGCATTTTTCGGGAACGGGAAACAGGCGGCAGGGGCGGTTCATGCCGGCGGCAATCATCCGCAGCAGCTCGGGCGTGGACACATCGCAGTCATCGGACACCAGAAAGGTTTTCCCTGCGGCGGCGGGATGGGTCAGACACTGCAGGATCAGGTCGCAGAGATTGCCGACATAGACGGGATTGCGGCGGTTGCGGACCGCGGCCAGCGGAAGCGGCAGGCCGGACGCCGCCAGCTTCATCAGTCGCAGAAAGTTGGCACCGACACCCGGTCCGTACACCAGCGGCGGGCGAATGACGATTCCCAGCATGCCGGTCTCGGAAAAAACCGTTTTCAGCCCCTCTTCGGCCTGCAGCTTGGAACGGCCGTAGGCATCGTGCGGGCGGGGGATGTCACGGGCGGTAAAGGGTTGCTCACCGGAGGTCAGTCCGTGGACCGCGATGGAGCTGATGAAAACAAACCGTTCCACACCGGCCTGCGCAGCCTGCCGGGCCAGATGCAGCGTGGCCTCTACATTGACCCGCCGGAACTCGGCTTCGGGATCCACCGAGCGGTCGTGCAGCTTGTGCACGCGCGCGGCGGCATGCACCACAGCATCCACTCCGTTAAGGGCCTGCGACCAGTCGGTCGTCCCGTCGAGATCGCCGACGGCCACCGCGCCGGGGTGCGGCGTGCGCACAGACCGCACCACCCCGACACCCGCCGCATCAAGAATACGGCAGAGATGCCCGCCCACAAATCCGTT
>CAZITJ010000080.1:2829-10038 GCA_964542135.1 uncultured Verrucomicrobiota bacterium | reverse complement strand
TCGCGACCTGCATAAGATTTCGACCCGGAAACGGCGGCAACCCTGCCCGGGGGAATGAAAGCGGGAAAATGAAGTTCGCCTTTTTCGCTGCAGATTATACACTGGCGTTTTCGGTCACCTGAGAGCAAAACACGGAGCCCCGCACATGAACCGACTGCTGCTGCCCATTCTGTATACCGGAGACATCTCGTTCGCCTTTGCCCAGAGCACGGCGGCGGGTAAAATCATTGTTCTGATTCTGTTCGCCAGTTCCATCGGCGCGTGGACTGTGATGATCACCAAATTCATCCAGCTCTCCACTGCGCGCAAAGGGTCGGAACGTTTCCTGGCGGCCTTTCGTTCCGAAGCACGCCCGACCGATTTATACATCAAACAGCGCCGGCTGCCGGCAACCCCGCTCCGGACGCTGTACCAGGCCGGCTGCCGGGCCGCGGCCCATGAATTTTCGATCATCGGGCTGGATGCCGACGCTCTGTTCCGCGGCCCGGGCGGCGGAGAATACCGTCGTCTGGAGGCGCATCAGATTGAAGCCGTCCGCACGGTGGTCGACCGCACCATGGCCGATGAAGCGCTTAAACTCGAAGACCGCATGGGCATCCTGGCCACCGCGGTGAGCGCCTGCCCGTTTCTGGGCCTGCTCGGCACCGTCTGGGGTGTGATGGACGCCTTCGGCGGCATGGCCACAGCCGGCACCGCCATGCTTTCGGCGGTGGCACCGGGCATCTCGGGGGCCCTGCTGACCACCGTGGTCGGTCTGATTGTCGCCCTGCCCTCATCGATCGGCTACAACCTGCTCACGGCCCGCATCCGGCGCCTCGCCGTGCAGATGGATAATTTTTCTCAGGAATTCGTCGCCGCCGTTCAGCAGCACTACAGCATTTTCGGAGATTAGTCATGGCCCGCCGCCGCAAAACCAGCCTGATTGCTCTGCAGGAAATCAGCGAGATCAACATGACCCCGCTGATGGACCTGACCTTTATCCTGCTGATCACCTTCATCATCACCTTCCCGCTCATCGAACAGGGAATCGCGGTCAGCCTGCCGTCCGGTCAGGCCGAAGAGCTGACCAGCGAATCGCGCAGCATCACGATTGACGCGCAGGGAAATCTGTATCTGGACGACCTGCCGATCCGGCGTGACGAACTGGTGCGTGAAATGGAAATGATCGGCGGGCTGGATTCCGAGTCGCCCGTGTACGTCCGGGCCGATAAATCCATTTCATATGAAAAGGTGGCCGATCTGATGGTGATTCTGCACAACGCCGACATCACCAAACTGGCGCTGGTAACCGAAGAATAGCAGACGGGAGCACGGCAGCAGTGGAACGCAAACGGCATCTGATTTTCTGGTGGGTCTTCGGGATCCATGCCGGCGTGCTGTTTCTCATGCTGACGATCCCGTGGATGAAAAGTCTCTTCCGCCCCGCGCCCAAAGAAATCGTCACGTTTGTGGACGTGACCGCCCCGCCCGACATCGCTGAGCCGGTGGACATCGTCGAACCCGAACCCGAGCCGGAGCCTGAACCTGCGCCGCCGCCCACCAACCCGCCGCCGAAAAAAATCAACCCGCCGGAACCTGAACCGGAGCCCGAGCCCGAGCCGGAGCCCGAAAAACCCAAATGGAAGCCGGTGGAAGTGAAACGGCAGAACCGGCGCGTCAGCCGTCGGGATCCGGCCCCCGCACCGCAGCGTCCGCAGATCGATATCAGCGGAATCAAAACCGTGCTGGAGTCCGCTGCCGGCGGCACCGCAAACGCCTTCGCCGGCTACTACACCCGGGTGCAGCGCGAGCTGTATGCGGTCTGGAGCCAGCCGGCCGGCATCCCGGTCGGCACCACAGCCGAAGCGGTGATCCGGGTGGAACGCGACGGATCGCTCTCGCGCCGCGCGCTCTCGCGGCGCTCGGGAAACAGCGTCTTCGACCGCTCGGTCGAACAGGCTCTGCAATCCGTCGGCCGGCTGCCGCCGCCGCCCGCCGATCTGCCCGACCGCACCATCACCGTTACTTTCGAGCTTTCCAATTAGAGCGGATGCGCCGGCTCCGCCGGCAGATGCAGGGTGCCGGGGACCGGATGCTCCGGCATCATCGGCGCCAGCAGCGTCAGCATCCCCCAGGCAATGGCAATGGCGATAAACGCCGAGAGCGCCCCGATTTTCAGCCATTGGAAAAAACTGATGTGCATTTTAAAATTCTTCTCGAGCATGCCGAGCGCCACAATGTTGGCCGTACTGCCGATGAGGGTAATGTTGCCGCCGAAACAGGCTCCGAACAGCAGCGCCCACCAGAGCGGCATCACCTTGACACTCTCGCCGAGCGCCTCGATCACCGGCGCAAAGGCGGCCACAAAAATGACGTTGTCCACAAACGCCGAACCGACGGCCGTCGTCACCATCACAACCGGGATCAGCACATTGAGGTTTGTCCCGAACGTCCGGGTAAAGCCGTCCGCCATGATTTTGGTCACGCCGGTGTAGGCCAGCGTGCCGGCAATCGCGAACAGAAACATAAAAAACAGCAGTGTCCACCAGTCGACTTCGGCCTCGACGTAGTGACGGGCCCGGTCGCGCTTCACAACCATGATCACGCCGGCACAGGCCAGCGGCGCGACGAGCAGGATCGAATTGGGATCCAGCCCGAAGGCGCTCTCAAGCGGATGGTGAGACGCGATGGCCGCCAGCGTCAGCAGCAGAAGCGCCAGCCCTTTCCCGTAAGGAACCTTGACGTTCGGCACCAGACTGAGATTGCGATCCATCCGCTCTTTCAGGCGCACATCAAATTCATCGAGATCGCGGCGGTACCACCACATCGTAATAAAGACCGCGGACCCCAGTGCAACCAGCATAACGGGAGCAGCCCACTTCAGGAAATCAAAGAATGTCAGGTGGGCTTTGGTGCCGATATAGATGCCGACCGGATTGCCCATCATCGTGCCGGCACTGCCGATGTTGGTGCACAGCACGCAGATAATGATGTAGGGCGCCGGATTGAGTTTGAGCCGGTTGCACACCTGAAACACCAGGGTGGAAATAAAGATGATCGACGTCACCTCATCCACCGCACAGGCCAGCAGCGCCGACGCCACCGCCGTGACCGCAATGAATTTCCGCCCGGTAATGTTCGGAATCGACAGTATGCTCTGAACAACCCATGTGAAAAAACCGAGATCGCGCAGCGCCCCGACAATAATCATCATCCCCACCAGAAACAGAATCACCGGCAGCGAGGCCTCCCGCACAAAATGATCGATATCAAGCGATTTGGTGAAAATGAGAACGCCGATGCCCAGAAAAGCAATCGCCAGCCGGAAATTCCAGAAAAACAGGGTGCCCAGAATGATCGCCAGAAAAACCGATGTAGCCGCCGACTGCTGCCCCGTCAGTCCCAGTGCCGCACCGCCCAGTCCGATGCTGAGACTGACCCCCAGCAACAGCGTCATCCGGATGACGAGCTGTTTCAGAGAAACGGTTCCTCCGTGATCATCGCTGCCGTGCATTCTTTCACCTCCGTAAAAACTGAATGGATCTCATTTCGCTGCGCATTCAAGCCCAGAAAAGTTTGGTTGAAAAACCGGCCAGATTGACGGTTCCGATCAGCCGGCGGCCCTCGAGAACCTGAATCTGACGCACCGACTGCATCAGAAACATTTTGGCAAGCTGCACCGCCGGTGTGCCGGGGGCCACCGCCACATAATCTTCACGCATAAAATCAGCCAGTTTCGTCTCGCGATCCTTTTTAATGAGATCGGCAAAAGGCTCAAAATGAAGAATCGGTGTCAAATCCTCCATCCAGAGCAGATGCTGCGGCAGGCTCTGCCGCAGCAGATCCTCCATGCCGACCACGCCGCGCAGATCACCCTCCTCATCAATCACCGGAACATCGAGCACCTGATTGGCGCACAGCGTTGTGATCGCCTTATTGAGCGTGTCACTTTCCAGCAGGGTCACCGGTTCGCGGTTCATCACATCGGCCGCGGTCAGCACCCCGCCGTTGTCGCCGCCGCCGGCATCAAACAGATTGCACACATCGTCCACCGTTGCTGTGCGCACAAACTGCGGAACATCAATCTCCTTCAACGCGCCTGAAAGCATGGACAGCAGACGCAGATAGGCGCTGGGATCATTCTTCGGTGTCAGCACCAGCAGAATCAGATGAACCGGCTCTTTATCGGCATCAAAAACAATTCCGGCGCGGGTGGTGGCAATGCCCAGCAGCGGCCTGTCCAGTTCATCGAGCCGGGCGTGGGGCAGCGCCACGCCGGGGGCAATCACCGTCGGCAGGACCGCTTCGCGCTCCTTCAGCGCCTGAATCGCCCGTTCCCGGTCAAATCCGTCCCGAACCGCATCCAGCGTTTCAACCAGCTTGGCCAGCGCCGCATCGCGTTCGGCGGCCGACACCTCATACAGAATGGTGTCCCGGCTCAAACAATCCCGCAATTGAAATTCCATGGTCTCCCCTTTCTTCCCGGTCCGGAAATATGTACAGGTTTTTGCTGTACGGAAAAAGCCTCTTTCCGCAAGACCTTTCCGACGAAGCCGCCCCGCGCTGTCACGGGATTCGAGTCGAAACGAATTGACGCCGTGCGCCGCAGGCTCCACTCTAAGACCTCAAAAGGAAACGCCCTATGAGCCGCAATAAACACCTCGACAAATTCATGTCCGTCTTCCCCCACGAAGGCCTCACCTTTGACGACGTATCCCTCATCACCCGGTACGCCGACTTCCTGCCCGGCGACAGCGACATCACCAGCCGCCTCACCGCCAACATCAAACTCGGCATCCCCTTCCTCAGCGCCGCGATGGATACGGTGACCGAAGCCGACATGGCCATCGCCATGGCCCTCCACGGCGGCCTCGGCATTATTCACAAAAATCTCGACCCCGAACAGCAGGCCGACGGCGTCGAGCGCGTTAAACACCACCTTAACGGCCTCATCAGCAAACCCATCACCTTCAACGTCAACCAGACCCTCGCCGAGATCCAGGCCCGCCGCACCCAGAAAGGCTACAGCTTCAGCGGATTCCCCATCCTCGACGACCGCAAAGCTCTCGTCGGCATTCTGACCTCAAAGGATATTCGCTTTGCGGCCGGTGACAGCGTTCGCGCCGGGGAGATCATGACCCGTGAGGTCATTACCGCCGACGAGCAAACCGACCTGCGCCAGGCCTATGAGATTATGCAGAAACACAAGATCGGCAAACTGCCCCTCGTCAAAGACGGCCGGCTGACAGGCCTGTACAGCTATACCGACGTCGCCGACCTCATCGAAAACACCCGCCCGCTCTACAACCGCGATACACAGCATCGCCTGCGCGCCGGTGCCGCCGTCGGCCCCGGCGACTACATCCGCGCCGAAGCCCTCGCCGCCGCCGATGTCGATGTGCTGGTCGTCGATACCGCCCACGGCCACAGCGCCGGGGTCATCGAAATGACCGCCTGGGTCAAAAAAAACCTGCCCGGCATCGACGTCATCGCCGGCAATATCGCCACCGGCGAAGCCGCCCTCGCGCTGCGCAAAGCCGGCGCCGACGCCGTCAAAGTCGGCATCGGCCCCGGCTCCATCTGCACCACCCGTGTCGTTGCCGGCGTCGGCATTCCGCAAATCACCGCCATCTACAGCTGCGCCGAGGCCCTCAACGGCTCCATCCCCGTCATTGCCGACGGCGGGATCCGCCATTCCGGCGACATCGCCAAAGCCATGGTGGCCGGCGCCGATGCGGTCATGATGGGCTCTGTACTCGCCGGCACCGACGAAAGCCCCGGCGAAAAAATCCTCTACGAAGGACGCCAGTTCGTCGTCTATCGCGGCATGGGCAGCCTCGACGCGATGAAATCGCGCGAAGGCTCCCGCCAGCGCTACGGACTCAAAGACAGCCCCGACGACGACCTCGTCCCGCAGGGCATCGAAGGCGTGGTTCCCTATGCCGGCAACATCAGCAAAGTGCTCAAACAATACAGCGGCGGACTGCAGGCCAGCCTCGGCTACTGCGGATGCCGCACGATCCCCGACCTCCAGGCCGAAGGCCGCTTCGTGCGCGTCTCCCATGCAGGCACCCTCGAAGCCCACGCCCATGACATCCGCATCACCAAAGAAGCCCCCAACTACAGAAGATAGAGAACGTACTGCGTATTTCGTATTCGCATCCATACGCAGTACGCAATACGTAATACGAAAATGAAAACAGATTCCGTTCAGATCTCCCTGGCCCTGATCACCATGTTGAACTTACTCAGCGGCTGCGCGCATGAATGGTTCACCGTCCCAATCAAAACCGCCGGATCCGTTTCCTGCGCAGCCATCAGCGCCTCGGGAAAAGTCGCAGCCGAAACCGTGAAAGCCGCCGGCAAAGTCGCCTCCAGCTCTATTGAAAACCCGGACGGCGCCGCCGCTGCAAGTGCCATGATCCCCTGATGAACCCGTTCCGTACAGCGTTGATTCAAATGAACCCCGCCGTCGGCGCACTCCAGGAAAACGCCGCGCGGATCCTTGCCGACGCCGAGGGCGCCGCCGGCACCGGCGCCCGGCTGATCGTTTTTCCCGAGCTCGCTCTCTGCGGCTACCCGCCCGAAGACCTCATCCTGCGCCCGCATTTTATTGCCGACTGCGAAAACCATCTGCAGCAGCTTGCCGCCCGACTGCCCGCCGACGCCTTCGTCGTCGTCGGCGCGCCGACGGCCGACAAGGCAGGACGCTTCAATGCCGCCGTCGTTCTTCACGCCGGCCGCATCCTCGGCGTCTATCGAAAAATGATGCTGCCCAACTACGGCGTGTTCGATGAACAGCGAGTCTTCACCGCCGGAACCGAACCCTTCACCTTCGATGCCTTCGGCACCCGTATCGGCATTCACATCTGCGAAGACTCCTGGCTCACCGACGGAGCCGCCTGCACGGCTCTCGCCGCCCGTCACCCCGATCTGGTGATCAACCTCTCCGCCTCGCCCTACCACCGCGGCAAACGCGCCGAACGCGAAACAGCCTTCGCCGCCGCCGCCCGGACACTCGACGCCCCCCTCCTCTTCTGCAACCTGATCGGCGGACAGGACGAACTCGTCTTCGACGGCGGCAGCACCGCATTCAATGCCGACGGCTCTATCGCCGCCCGCGCCCCGCTCTTCATCGAACACACGCTGACCGGACAGGCAAAAAATGGGGTCACAGGAAAGGGGTCAGGAAAGGGGTCAGTCCTATTATTTAATGATCATAAAAACACT
>CAZITJ010000080.1:0-2729 GCA_964542135.1 uncultured Verrucomicrobiota bacterium | reverse complement strand
AGGAAAGGGGTCAGTCCTATTATTTAATGATCATAAAAACACTAAAATAATAGGACTGACCCCTTTGGAGCCTTTGGAGGAGGTATATGAGGCGCTGAAACTCGGTCTGCGCGACTACGTCGAAAAAAACGGCTTCAAGAAAACCGTTGTCGCCCTCAGCGGCGGCATCGATTCGGCGCTCGTGCTGACCCTCGCCGTCGATGCGCTCGGGGCGGAGCGCGTCGCGGCCGTCACCATGCCCTCGCAGTATTCATCCAGTGAAACACTCTCCGACGCCGAACAAATCGCCGTCAACCTCGGCGTTGAACTGCACACCATCCCCATTTTTCCAATCTTTGGAAAATTCACCGACGAGCTCTCCAAGGTTTGGAAAGACAACAAGCCGGGCCTCGCCGAAGAAAACCTTCAGGCGCGCATCCGCGGCACACTGATTATGGCGCTGTCCAATAAAAACGGCTGGCTGGTGCTCACCACCGGCAACAAAAGCGAGATCGCCGTGGGCTACTGCACGCTCTACGGCGACATGGCCGGCGGGTTCGCCGTCATTAAAGACGTCCCCAAAACGCTTGTGTTCGAGCTGTGCCGCTGGCGCAACGAACAGGGGGACGTCATTCCGCCCTCCACCATCGAACGGCCGCCCTCGGCCGAGCTGCGGCCCGACCAGCAGGATACCGACAGTCTGCCGCCTTATGAGATTCTTGATCCGATCCTCGAAGCCTATGTGGAAAAAGATATGGGCCTTGATGCGATGATCGAAGCCGGCTTCGATGACGCCGCCGTGCACCAGGCTGTCCGCCTGGTGGATTTGAGTGAATACAAACGCCGGCAGGGTCCGCCCGGCATCAAGATCACCCCCAAAGCCTTTGGACGCGACCGACGGATGCCCATTACCAACCGCTACCGCGGCTGAACGCCCCGCCCCCTTTCCGGAGATGCATGATTCCAACCGAACCTGTCAAACTGACCCGTCTCATCATGCGGAACAAAGGGGCCATCGCTCTGACCGGCCTGTGTGTGCTGGTCACCGTCGGTGTCAATCTCACTCTCCCCTGGCTGCTGCGGATTGCCATTGACCGGCTCAATGCCGATACACTGACCGCACCGGCGCTGGGTCGCATTCTGCTGCTGTACATTGCCCTGGCCGCCGCGGCCGTCTGGTTTTCCCGGCAGCTGCGCCGCCTGCCGCTGCGCATCGGCCATCAGGTCGAATACGAAATCCGCCGCCGTCTCTTTGCGCACCTGACCCGCCTCGACCAGAACTTCTTCCGCGGCGAACGCACCGGCGATCTGATGACCCGGCTCTCCTCGGACATGACCATCCTCAGCAATGCCGTCGGCCAGGGCCTGCTGCAGGGTCTGCGCACGATTGTCGCCCTGGTGGCGGCCTCGCTGGTCATGGTCTGGATTCACCCCGGACTGGCTCTGCTGATCCTGTCGCTTTACGGTCCGATTGTTATTCTGTTTTTTCTCATCCTGCGCGTCATGCGCCGCCGGCAGCGGATCCTGCAGGAACACGTTTCCAACGTCTCCAGTTTTTCCCAGGAAAGCTTTGCCGGCATCCGCTGCATCAAAGGCTTTGCCATTGAACCGCGCCGCAACGGACAGTTCAACGATCTCAACGGCGAATTGATCCGCCGGCAGATGGAGATGCAGACCGTACGGCAGGCGCTGTGGCCGCTGATGGCCTTCTGGTTCAGTCTCGGCGTACTGCTGCTGCTCGTCGTCGGCGGGCGGAGGGTCGTCACCGGCGCCGTCACCGTCGGCGTCATCGTTCAGTTTCTGCAGTATCTGCTCTACATGCAGTGGCCGCTGCTGTCGCTGAGCTGGACCTTCAGCCTGCTGCAGCGCGGACGCGTGAGCTGGCAGCGTATTCGCGAGGTGCTCGACCGCAAACCGGCCATTGCCGACGGCCCGCAAACCGATTCATCCATCACCGGTCTCACCGGATCGATCGACTGGCGCGGCGTATCGCTTGATATCGACGGAATTCGCCGCCTGCACCGTATTTCGCTGCAGGTGCCTGCCGGGAAAACCATCGGCATCACCGGTCCCACCGGCAGCGGCAAAACGCTGCTGGTTTCGCTGGTCGCCCGGCTCATGGATCCCACCGAAGGCGAACTGCTCGTCGGCGGCCGCTCTCTGCGCGACATTCCGCTGGACGTACTGCGCCGGCAGATTGGTTTTGCCGAACAGGAACCGGTGCTTTTTTCCCGCACCCTGGCGCACAACATCGCTTTCGGCGCAGAGCACTCCCCCCGCGAGCAGATCGGCTGGGCCGCCGACATCGCCCATCTCAACGGCGAGATCGAAGCGTTTCCCCGGCGGTATGAAACCGTCCTCGGCGAACGCGGCGTCACGCTCTCCGGCGGCCAGCGTCAGCGCACCGCGATCAGCCGCGCGCTGGCCCGCAAACCGCGCATTCTGATTCTCGACGACGTCCTCTCCGCCGTCGATACGCAGACCGAGGCGGCCATCATGGCCAAGCTGCAGCCGGTCATGCGCGCCCGCACCTGCCTGTTTGTCAGCCACCGTGTTTCCACCCTGCGCTACACCGACGAAATCATCGTCATCGAAGACGGCCGTATCACCCGCCGCGGCACACACGACGAACTGATTGCACAGCCCGGTTACTACGCCGACCTGCACGCCCGTCAGCAGCTTCAGCAGCACCTGGAGGAATCGCCATGAGCGCCTCCGCCCCCGGACTCGCCCGCCGTCTGCTGCGCTAT
>CAZITJ010000079.1:0-10072 GCA_964542135.1 uncultured Verrucomicrobiota bacterium | reverse complement strand
ATGGGCCGCGATGTCCTGCTGTTTCACGACGAGGACGGGACGGGCAAATGGTATGCCTTCTACACCGGAATGGAAATGGTTCAGCGGCATGCCGATCAGCTGCTGGGTCCCTGGAGCGAGGAGTTCAGCATCGGCAATAACGGCAACCCGGAAAGCCCGTTTGTGCTCAAACGCAACGGCAAATACTACCTCTGGGAACAGATGAACGTCTATATTTCCGATACCCCCGAGCTCTTCGACGGTCCGCCCATCACCTTCACGCGCATCCCGCCGTACCCGCAATACGCCCATCACCTGAAGACTCACACCTATGCGCCGGAAATTATCATTGATGACGAGGGGCAGTACTATATTGCCGGCTATGCCAACGGTATTTTTGTCGCCAGGCTCGACTGGGTGGAACGAACCCCGGAGGATATGCGCCAGTGGTGGAATGACATCGGGCGTCCGGAAATGATCGCGCGCTACGAAGAGGAATATGAAATATACTCCAACCGGGATCATTCCAGCGGATGGAACAAATTCGCCTATGAGCGCGCCGTGCGCAATCTGGAGCTGTTCCCGACACTGGATTACAAATACATCGATCCGTAACCCGCCGCCGAAGGGAGACCCGCATGAAACGGCTTTTGATCCTCACAACGCTTCTCACTCTGGCCGCCGGACAGCACGTGTCGGCACTTCTCGTTCTGGCGGCCGGGAAGAGCGAGTCAGCCGCTGACCGGCCGGTCAAAGTCTATCTCTTTGCCGGACAGTCCAACATGGGCGGCGGGATCAATTTCAACCATACACACAAAGACCATCCGGCGGTCCAGTGGATGAATTCCGACGAAAACGACGTTCTTTACTTCTGGAATCGCGGACGGGACCAAAAAACGGAGTCGTGGGAAACGCTGACGTATCAGTCGCACCGCGAAGGACACTGGGAGCAGGTCACGGCGCACCGGCTGTGGAGTGCGTGGCAGGAAAAAGATCCCGAACAGAAACTGGCGGTGATCACCGTCACGGTCGGCGCCACCGCCCTGAACGATTTCTGGACCGTCGGCGGCCGCGCCCAGCGGGAGGGGTCGGCGGACTGGATCAAAGCCCGCGAACAGGGTCAGGGCGGCCGCATGCTTGAGCAGACGATCAAAACCGCTCTGCAGCAGCTCGAAGAGCAGGGGCTGTCGTACGATATCGAAGCGTTTGTCTGGTACCAGGGGGAAGGGGATTCGCTGCACCTGTTTCAGGCCGAAAACTATGAACGCTATCTGCGCGACCTGATCGACGGATGGGAAGACCGCGATCCCGCGCGGTTCCGGGACGATAAGTCGCTCTATGCGGGCAGTATCCGCGAATGGACCGGTGACGAGGAATTTGACGCAGTGATCGTGCGGGTCAGTGAGAAAATCCAGGGCGCGCAATCCTGGGGTCCGCGCGACAAATGGGAGCCGGCCCTCAATGAAGTGCGCCGCGCGCAGGTCGACTACGCCGAAAGCCGTGATGATGCCGCCTGGGTGGATGTGGACGACCTGCCGCTCAAAGACGCGTTTCATTACGAGGGGGCGGAATACATCACCATCGGCGAACGGGTTGCCGCGGCGCTGACCGCTCTGATGGAGGAGAACCGCGACTGAACGCGGTAGTACCGTTTTTTGTCTGTAAAAAAGGAAATCCCAATGAAAGTAAAAATCAAAATCGGTCTGATTCTCGCCGCCGCCGCCGCGCTAAACGCCGTGGCGGAACACAAACACGTGCTCATGATCGGCAACAGCTATACCGGCGGAACCGCACCGCAGTTTGAGGAATTCGCCGAGGCCGATACCAACGTAACGGTCAATCTTGTCAATGCCATTGCCTGGGGCAGGGACTGGGAATACCATTATACCAACCGTTTTGACTCGATTTACAGCGGCGGGTCGCTGTCCAACCTGCTGCGCTCCGCGCCCTTTGATGTCATCATCATGCAGAACCACTCGCTGGGCATGACCAAATTCAAGGATGTGGATCGAAATTTCCTGTACGGAAGCAACCTCTACAACTACTGCATGGGCGTCCTGACTGATTCCGGCAACCCGAACAACAACCCCGATGTCGATATCCGTCTGTTTATGACCTGGGCCCGCCGCACCGACGCCGGCGGAACCTATACGGCCACCTACGACCGGCATGACATGCAGGAGCAAATCCGTACCAACTACAACAATCTGGCCGACGGTCTCGGCTCCGAAACCGTCCCGATCGGCGATGCCTGGGAACGCGTATACGACCTGCGCCCCTACGCCGCCCCGGACGGGTATTCCATTCACGACGACGATGCGACCCACGGCAACGATCTGGGCTACTACCTCAACGGCGCCATGTTCTATGAAAACGTGTACGGTGTGGACGCCCGCGATGCGGTATATGTCAACACCAACGTGCCGGACGACGACCGCACCTTCCTGCTCGATGTGGCGCATCAGACTCTGGCGGAGGTTCCGCTCAACACCAGCCCGCCGCCCGCGCTGGAAATTTCAACCAACCGCATCAGTGTGCAGGAGGGCGGCAGCGCCTCGATCAACCTGCGCCTGCCCGCAGCGCCGGCTTCGTCCGTGACCGTCCAGGTGGTGCAGGTCACCGGCTCCGCCATTGCTCCCGCGCAGACCAACGGGGTGACCTTCACCCCCGCCGACTGGGACACATGGCAGGCGGTCATCCTCGACGGAGTCTGCGACACAGATCAAAACAGCCAAACCAATATTCTGCGCTGTACCGCCGACGGCTTTTCCTCGGTGTACGTGCTGGCCGAACAGCAGGACATCTCGCCGCTGCTGGTGTTGAGCACCAACCGGCTGGATGTTCCGGAAGGGCAGAGCGCCTCCATCGACCTTTCGCTCTCCAAAACCCCTGTCAACCCCATGACCGTGACTGTGCAGCGCGTCAGCGGCGATACCGACCTGACGCTCTCGTCCGCAGCACAGGTCGTCTTTACCGACAGCGACTGGAGCACCCCGCAGGCCGTGACCCTCGCGGCGGCTGAAGACAGCGACACGCTGTTCGGGACGGCGGTTTTTCGCTTCAGCAATCCCTGTGTTGAGACCGTGGATCTGACCGCTCAGGAAATCGAAAATGACCTGGCACTGGAAGTCAATCCCGGCAGTCTGACGATTGCGGAGGGCACCTCTTCCAACCTGCTGGTCCGGTTGAGCGTGGAACCGGTCTCCCCGGTGACTGCACTCGTTCAGCGCGTCAGCGGAGACTCCAGCTTCTCCGTTGTCTCCGGGCAGGAACGGGTCTTCACCGCCGCCGATTACATGAACTGGCAGACGTCCGTGGTGGCCGCCGCGCACGATTCTGACCAGATCGACGGAAGCGCCGTCATCCGTTGTTCCGGCCCGGGCATGGATGACGTGGACGTTTCCGTAACGGAAGACGACGACGAATACGAAGAAATTTTCAGCGGTCTGCTGGGCGCATGGAATCTGGTCGGAACCACCGGAGCCGTTGTTTCCCGCGAAGCCTATACGCTGGCTCCGGTTATTCGGACCAACAGCACCAGCGGCGTGCTGCAGTGCAATCTTCCGGGCGAAGCCGGCGCCACACAGGATGCGATCCGCCTGTATGATATTGATGAAACCAGCCTCGCCAATGCCATCCCCGCAGACAACTATTTCACGTGGGCGTTTGAGCTGCCCGACGGCTATGTAATGAATGTCACCAGCCTGTATGTAATTACCGAAATCAGCACGCCCGCCTCGGCGTCTGTCATGAGCAGTGCCTCGGGTTTTTCCGCCGGCAGCGAGCTGTTCACGCACACAGAAGGCGTCCAGAGCACCACATTCGACCTGTCCGCCAACAGCAGTTTCCAAAACCTCCAGAACGTGGAATTCCGTCTCTACGGCTACGGCGGGGCTGACGCCTACGACAGCATGCAGATCGGCGACTCCTATAACGCCTCCTACGGCGATGCCCTTCTCGTGTACGGCGATGTCATTTACTCAGTAACCGGCGACACCGTTTTTGTGCAGACCGATGTGGACGAGCTGACCGTGCCGGAAGGCTCAACCAATATCTTCCGCGTGCGCCTCTCTTCACCGGTCACAGAGTCCACAACCGTCAGCGTGACGCGCGCTTCGGGCGATACCGATCTTTCTGTCACCGCAGGCAGCGAGCTGGTCTTTTCCTCCTCCAACTGGGACGCATGGCAGACCGTCACGCTGTCTGCGGCTCAGGATGCCGATGCCGCGGACGACAGCGCGCAGATCCGCTGTGACGGCGCGACCGTATCCGGGGTCACGGTCACCGCCACCGAAGAGGATGATGAAATCCTGCCGCCCTCCATTACCGTGCAGCCCGCGTCTCAATCGGTCAGCTCCGGCGCCACGGCGTATCTCAGCGTAACAGCGACAGGAGAGTCTCTTTTCTATCAGTGGTACCGGGGCGCGAGCGGCAACACCGGCTCGCCGGTCAGCGGGGCCACCAATGCGACCTATACCACCCCGGCCATCAGCAGTGAAGTGTCCTACTGGGTCCGGGTGACCAATACGGCCGGCACGGCGGATTCCGCCGCCGCCGTAATCAGCCTGGTCAGCGGATGGACCGCTTATCACAACAGCGAAGCGGGGGCATCGAATCCCAACGAAAGCCTTGTATCCAAAGGCAGCGCGGACGGAACCGCCTATTCGCTGGTGAACTATAACGACGGATCCACACTGGATGCCGCGGTTACCTACACCTTTACCGGTTCATGGACACGGGGGACCCGCTCCGCCGCGGTGCTTCCAGACACAGGCACCGATGCATACAACACCTTCAACGGGATTCTGGCCATGGATGAACAGATATCCTATATCCAGTCGAGTACAGACTCGGCCACGATCACCTTCTCGAACCTGCCGCCCGCCACCTATGAGGTGACCCTCGCCATGAACCGCGGGGACAGCTACGGCGAAACGCTCTTCACCCTGCAGGACACAACCGGGGCAACCAACCTCAGCAGCAGCGGGATCACGGTTTCGAATGCTCTTTCGGTCTCACACGACAGCGACAACACCGCCACCGGCTACACCCCCAAATGGGGAAACATTACGCCGACAGGGCAGGGCGGATCGAGCTTCTCCATCCGAATCTCGCTGGCGGCGAGCAGCTACATCTATCTGCCGCAGTGTATCAAGCTGACTGCGTCCTACGAATCCGGCGGCGAAACCGATACGGACGGTGACGGCCTGCCCGACGACTGGGAAACCACCTATTTCGGCGGAGCCACCAACGCCAACCCGACCCATATGGCCGCCAACGGAATCAACACCGTTGAGGAGACCTACATCGCCGGACTCAACCCGACCAACAGCCGTTCCGTGTTTACTGTGTCGGGTCTGCAGGCACAGTCCGCTCAGAATATTCTGGGATGGACCGCGCAATCCGGCCGCGTGTACAGCGTGTACTGGGCCAGCAACCTGCTCAGCGGCTTTGAGCGTGTGGCCAGCAATCTGACCGCCGGCGCATATACAGATGCCCTGCACCAGGCTGAAAGCCAGGGCTTCTACCGCCTCGAAGTCGAAGTGGCCGAATAAATAAGATTTTTCATAAAAAGTTCACCGCTGCTTTGCGGCAATGGAGTCCCTGGAAAAAGAGGTACGGATGTCTGGAAAATACAATGTAGTGCTGCTGATTCTTGCTGTCGCGGTTTGCCGCAACAACGCTTCTGCGGAACCGGATGCGGTTTTTCGCGTGACGCCGACTGTGATTCAATCGAATCCGCCGCTGCAGGGATTCAACGCCTACCGCCGTCCGGTCTGGAATGCACACGGCCGCTCGGAAACCTTTGAGCCGGCGGTGGATCGCCGGAAGATCTGGGCCAAGGGCTTCAGCAATAACACCATCCGGGTGGACATGATCCACGGCACGTATTACAACACCCTTCGCAGCGGATACTACAACGGATACCGTGCCCGCATCTACCGCTGGGACACCAACGCACTCCACTATGCGCTCATCCGTACCGACACGGTGAGCGTCCACCGCGCCCGCACCTATAACGATTTTACAGAAGCCGAAATCCGTGTCAGCGGCGCCGCCTCCAAAACCGTTCTGCGCGCCGCGAATACGGATTTTGTTGATGTGGGCCGCGACACCACGACGGGGAAGCGTACCCGCCGTTACTGGCCCCTGCAGCACGGCACCGGCTACTGGTACATGGTGACCGCCGTGGATGAGTCCGGCAATGAATCCGAACCCTCTCCCTTCTATGACTTTTCCGTGCCGCACCCGGAGGCATCGGTCACTGCGAGCACCAACACAACGGTCACGAACCTCTACATCACGACCTTCACCCTGCCGGATGCCTCCGCCGGTGAGCTGTACGACGAAGACCTGCTCAGCACGGGCGGAACCGGTCCGGTCACCTGGACAAAAACCGCCGGGACCCTGCCGCCGGGTCTTTCCATCACCAACGACGGCGGCGACTGGCTGCTGTACGGCACGCCGTCCTCTGTCGATCCCGACGGCTTCACCTTCACGCTGCAGGTCAGCGACGGAACACACAGCGCCACCCGTGAGCTGTGCCTGAACCTGCCGGACCTCGCAGGGGATCCCGGCGACGAAGACCGTCCCGCTCCGCCGACCGGCCTGACCGCGACCGCACTCAACGGTATGACCTACCTTACCTGGGATGCAAACAGCGAGCCCGATCTGGCCGGCTATCGCCTCTACCGCTCCAAGGCCTCGCGAACGAACGGCGATCACGTGGCCGAGCTGGTTCTCGCGGGCAGCGGGCCCGACATTCGTCCCGAGGATGAGATCTGGCTTGAAAACGATTTCCGCGCCGTCGTCGACCCGGAATGCATGGCGGATGAGAAATACAACACCGTTTTCAACGGATACGGACTCCCCTCGGAGTGGGTGGCGGCCATCACCTGGACGACACAGAAATCCGGCGCGGACATCCACACCCGGATTGACACCAATCATCCGGCGGTCGGCAGGGGGTCGCTCAAGGTGGTCAGCGGGAGCAGCGACCGGGCGCGCATCTATCAGTACGGATTCGGCGAACCCGGCCACTGGTGGTATCCCCTGCAGACCAACCACACCTACCGCATGCGTCTGTGGCTGCGACAGGACGGCAGCATTCCCTCTGCATCCGCCGACATCTATATGGGGAACGTCTATCTCAACAGCACCGGACCCGGCCTGACCAACGGCATATACACGGCGACCGGGCTGACCACCAACTGGCAGCTCGTCAGCTATGATTTCACCACGCCCGCCGGGTATCCGACCCGTCAGGCCAACATCAACATCGAATTCGACGGCCCGGGAGCGCTCTGGATCGATCAGGTCGATCTGTTTGATCCGGTCAGCGAGGTCGGCCGTGCGCGGCCCGATATGCTGGCCCGTCTGCAGAAAGGGGCGGTCGGGTCTGTGCGGACCATGGGCGGGGCCGAATATACCGAAGGCTCCCGGGCCGGCCTGGACAACTATCTGTGCGACTGGCAGGAGCGCGCGCCGGACTGGAGCGTCGATTACGGTTTTCGCGCCCTCAGCCAGTGCACCCTGCCGGTGATGCTGCAGCTGGCGGAGGATGTTCAGGCGCAGAACTTTTATGTGGCCGGTTCAAAAACATGGACGCTTGAGGAGTGGGAGGGCTTTTTTGACTATCTCGGCGGCACCAACCCCGCCAATCCCTATGTGGCCAGGCGGACGGCTCAGCGCGGAACCGACACCCCCTGGACGGACGAGTTTGAAACCATCTATGTCTCCTTCGAAAACGAACAGTTCTGGGCCGGCGCCGACCTGACCGACCACACCCGCTACGCCCGCTGGGCCGAATATTTCTTCGGTCACATCATCAGCAACAGCCCCGTCTACCGGGCCGATCCCGATAAATTCACGCTGATCATCAGCGGGTGGGACTCGCAGATCAGCAATATATTCTCCATCTGCACCTCAGCCGAAGGCTACGAGATTGCCGGCTACGGCGGCGGACGCGAAGAGGGCGATATCGCCGGCCACTATGAAACCTTCAACGACACCGGCCTGCGCTCGCTGCTCTCCGCCCTGTATACCGATCCCGCTCAGAAACGGGGAACCGACGAGGTGGCCGCCACCATCAACCGCTTTGCACAGCAGAGCGGCCGCCGCCTTGTGCTCACCTCCTACGAAAACGGCGGGAGCTACAGCGTGCCGGGACTGCATACCATCCCCGGCTCCGGCGTCGGAGACGGCCCGATCTGGGAGCGGTACGGAAAATCCAAGGCCTTTGCGGTCAGCCATATGGCCTATCGCCTGTACCGCGCAAAAGCCGGATGGGTGTCGCAGAATTACTTCGACTTCACCGCCGGGGACAAATGGTCCTCCCACGCCTATGTCCCCAACGGCGGCAACCCGCATCCTCACTGGGCGGCTGCACAGATGTACAACAACACCGTGCGCGGTCCCATGCTCGGCGTCTCCGCTCTCAAGGTTCCGACCGATGTGTTTTCGCCCGACACCAACGATGCCCAGCAGGACATCACGGTTCCGCTGGTGGACGCCTACTGCCGGCAGCAGAGCAACACCTGCAGCATCATTCTGCTCTCGCGCCGCCTCGATACGCCCGGCGTGGACGACGGCGTCACTTCGGTTGCACTGGAGGTTCCTTTTACCAATGCGGCATCCGTCACCAAATGGTATCTGACCGGCGATCCGCGCACCAACAACATCGGCAGTCTGTCCAACCATACCCCCGCCGTTGTCATCACCAATCAGTTCCTGGCTGTCGACGATGTGCTTAGCAATCGAACCGTCACCGTGGACCTGGCCCCCGCCGCCATGGAGATTTATGTGTTTGAAGGCGCTCAGGACGCTCCTGCGGAGCCGGTCTCTGTCGTCGTCAATCAGGCGGTTGATCAGAGCGATCCCACCGAGGAGGTGCCGCTTCATTTCCTTGCGGCATTCAGCGAACCCGTCAACGGGTTCACCGTCAGCGACCTGAATTTCGGCGGAACGGCGCCGGTGGATTACGCGCTCATCGAAGAGGTGCCGCAAAGCGGCGGGCTGGAATACTCCGTGCAGGTTTTCCCGCTTGAAACCGGCACCGTCACGCTCGATATTCCCGCGGGAGCTGTTACCGGAACCCTCAGCAGCACCGCCTCCACCGCCTCGGAGAGTTTTGACAACCACATCTCCGTGTCTGAGCTGCCCATCGTCGAGTTCGACCTGGATATCGAACCGATCGGCCTCACCAACAGCGCAACGGCCCTGAGTTCAAAACTTCAGAGCGCCATCCTGGAAATCAGCTCCGGCGTTTCTTATTATGAGATGCTGACCAACTGCATCCGCCTGAATTGGTTCCACACCAACGCAACCGTGGACGATGCGGTTCTGGGCAGGGACTATTTTTCCGTTCGCCTCACCCCTGATCCCGCGAACGGAGTCACCCTCTCCCGCATGCGCATCAATCATTACTCCCTGCACGACGGCCTCTGGATTTTTGTGCGGGCCAGCACCGATGGCTTTCAGACCTTTACCGAGCTGACCGACTACAGCGGGTCGGAAGGCAGCTATGCCAATCCGGTGTTCAAAACCAGAGACCTGCACTATGCCGCCCCGACCGGAACCCCCGTTGAACTGCGCTTTTACCTCACCGGACTGGGACGGCCCTACACCATGGACTACTACATCGGGAAAAACGGGCATGTTGACGGCGTCGTTGATCTCCGCCTGACCGGACGCGTTGACAGCCGGCCCGCGCTCAGCAGCGACTGGGACAGCGACGGGTTGCCCAACGAATGGGAAGCGCAGCATTTCGGCGGCAGCACCACCGCCGCCGATCCGACCCATACGGCCTCCAACGGCGTCAACACCGTTGAGGAGACCTACATCGCCGGACTCAACCCGACCAACAGCCGTTCCGTGTTTACTGTGTCGGGTCTGCAGGCACAGTCCGCTCAGAATATTCTGGGATGGACCGCGCAATCCGGCCGCGTGTACAGCGTGTACTGGGCCAGCAACCTGCTCAGCGGCTTTGAGCGTGTGGCCAGCAATCTGACCGCCGGCGCATATACAGATGCCCTGCACCAGGCTGAAAGCCAGGGCTTCTACCGCATTGACGTCGAAAAAGCCCCCTGACCCG
>CAZITJ010000078.1:7795-10109 GCA_964542135.1 uncultured Verrucomicrobiota bacterium | reverse complement strand
TCGGCGATGGAGCGGCCGTCGATAAGCACCGGGGTGCGGCGCTCGCGCCAGACGCGGCGCTTGGTTTTGGCGGCCAGATTGTGCCCCGGAAGAATCCAGCGAAACAGTGTTTCGAAGCGGCCGGACAGCCACAGCAGCGGATAACCCGCTGCGGCCAATGCACTGAGGCGGCTGTAGCGGTAGAACGCTTCGGAATCCGGATCGGACGACGGCATGTTGTAGGGACCGCCCGCGATGCGGTTGGCCGCAGCCTCGCACAGCAGGCCGGGCCCCTCGACACAGGCGGTGGCATAGGTGTCGGTTTCCGGCACGTCAAAGCCGTCTTTGAGCACATCAAAAAACTCGTGCGCGGTATAGCCGGGCCGCTCCAGACCGCGCTTGCGCCAGGAAAGCCCCAGCAGTGCACGCAACGGGCATCCGCCCGGGCAGAGAATCGGTTTGCGGGCGGCCGTAACGATCAGCCGTCCATCGGGCTTCAGCACGCGATGGCACTCCTTGATCAAGGCATGGTCGTCGCGAATCCGCTCAAGGGCATCCACTACCGCCACCGCATCAAACACCGCGTCCTCCTCGGGAAGCAGCGCCCCGTCCAGCAGCCGCACGGTACCGCCGGCCAGACATTCGATTGCGTCGCGGGCGGCTTCATTCACGGCGTACGTGGTCCAGGCACCGCCGATTTCGCGCAGTTTCATGCTGACGACACCGTCCCCCGCACTGATTTCCAGACAGCGCTGGCCGGAGGTGATTCCCAGCAGTTCGCGCAGCTTCCGCCAGCGCATCTGCCGACGGACAGATCGCTGAAACAGTTTTTCCTGCCAACGGATTGTTTCACTGCGCAGATTGGCATCCATCGCTTTCATGGCACCGGAGTATAAAGGGGAAATGGCAGAATGGAACACCGGATTGATGGAATTTTGGAAGAGCCGGAACAGCAGCCCTCATCCATGCACCCATCCGCCAAGCCGTTACCCCTTCATCAAAAGGGCCGCATAGGCGCCATCGGTGCCGGATTTGGGCGGAAAGAGCCGTTTGGCTTTCACCAGCCGCCATCCGTCGTTTTCACGTGCCCAGCGGTTGACAAGCTCTTCGTTTTCGTCGGTTTCCAGACTGCAGGTGCTGTAGACCATCCGGCCGCCGGGTTTGACGTGCTTCGACATGGCGGCAAGAATCTTCCGCTGCGTCTTTTTGAGCACCTCCAGCCGCTCCTGATTCACCCGCCAGCGGGCATCCACCCGGCGGCGCAGCACGCCGGTGTTGGAACAGGGAACATCGAGCAAAACGGCATCAAACATTTTTTCGGTGTCTGGAAACCCCCGGGCCGCATCGTTTTTGACCACCTCGACAAAATCCCAGCCGGTGCGCTCGAGTGTATCGCGAAGGGTCTCAATTCGGTCGTCGTGAATATCCATGGCAACCAGCTCCCCCCGGCCGTCCATCCACCCGGCCATCATGGCGGTTTTTCCGCCGGGCGCGGCGCAGGCATCGAGTACGCATTCGCCGGGCTGCGGGTCGAGCAGCTCGACGGAGGCGGCGGTGGCCGGATCCTGTACGGTGAACCAGCCCTGGTCATAGCCGGGCACCTTGTGCACCGGAACACCGCGCGGGAGGGTCAGAAACGTTTCCCCTCCGCCGCCAGGGCTTTGGAGAGCAGGCCTACATTGGAACGGATGCTCTTCAGCAGCCATGCCGGCGGCCTCGAGTTTTTTGATGAACTCGGCGGGCGGGATGCGGGCGGGTTCGACCCGGATGACGGTTTCCGCCGGCCGGTTGTTCCATTCGCAAAGATGAAGTGTATCGCGCTCCCCATACACCTTGTTCCAGCGGCGAAGCAGTTTGCCGGGATGCGAAAGGCGGATGTCGTCGGGCTGCCTTTCCAGATTTTTGAGCAAGGCCTCGCGTTCGGCCTGTACGTTGCGAAGCACAGCGTTCACCATGCGCGCACCGCGCTCGGCATCGGGAATCCGCCGGTTTTTGACGGCTTCAACCGTTTCGTTGATGGCGGCGTATTCCTCGACATTGTCCATAAACAGAAGCTGATAAGCCCCGACGTGCAGCGCGGCCAGCAGTGCATTGTCGGGCCGGCGGTTGACGTACTTCTGCTCGATATACTCCAGCGTCAGTTTGCGGCGGACCACGCCGTACACCAGTTCGGTGACGAACGCGCGATCCTGCAGGACCTCTGCGAGCTGCCGATCGGGAAAACTGCGCTGTTCAAGCCAGCGAAAAATAATCTGCGCGGCCGCCTGGCGGCTGTTGGGTTTTTTCATTCACTTTTCCAGACGCCGTAGGATCGACCCTTCATGATGCATCGGCC
>CAZITJ010000078.1:6224-7695 GCA_964542135.1 uncultured Verrucomicrobiota bacterium | reverse complement strand
ATTTCGTTTTTCCGCGCTTTGGAAAAACCGGCATTGCGCCCGGCGGTCCACTGCATGGGTGTGCGCGAGCCTTTGCGCGGCGTATAGGCCCCTTCGCGTGTCGGCACATTCGGGAGATGGCGCATGCCGATTTCCTCCCCGTAGTAGAGGAAGGGCGGCCCCGGGAAGGTCATCAGAAACGCGGTAATCTGTTCCAGCTCATTGCGGGTGCGATTGATGTTGATGCGCGGCAGGTCGTGGTTGCCGATCGGAATGGCCACATACCCTTTGTTTTTCACTTTGCGATACTGATCGCTCCACGACTCCAGAAATTCGGTGATGTCCCCTTTTCCCTCTTTATCGAAGAAGCTGTGGTTGACCGGTCCGCGATGGACCTCACTGCCCGGACCCCCGCGTTCGGGCTCGCCGCGAAACAGCGCATAGTGCCCGCGGAACCAGTGGTAAAAGTCTGCATGGAATCCGCCTTTAACGGCCATTTCAGGGCAGGACCACTCGGCAACGATAAAAGCCTCGGGATAGTCGGCATCCAGCATGTCGCGCGTCTCGCGCCACAGGCGGCGGATTTCTTTCGCACCGGGATCGTTGCGGACGAGGGATCCGGCCATATCGACGCGGAAGCCGCTGGCGCCGGCGTCGAGCCAGAAGCGCATCACATCGCGGATGGCTTTCCAGGTGGCCTGAACATCCGGGTGCGTCGTCGGCAGCTGCCACGGCTTGTCGGGTTTGGCGAAACCGAAGTTCAGCGCAGGCTGCGAATAAAAATAGTTGGTCAGGTAGCATCCGTCGCGGTCGCAGTAGCCCTGCACCATCTGCGGCGCCCAGCACTCACCGCCGTTATCCCACACGCTGTCCGTCCAGATGTAGCGGTTTGTGAACTCGTTTTTCTCCGGCTTGCAGGATTCCTTAAACCACGGGTGTTCTTTGGAGGTATGCCCCGGCACAAGGTCCAGAATCACACGCATGCCGCGTTTTTTCGCTTCACGGAACAGTCTCTTGAGGTCGGCGTTTGTTCCGTAGCGCGGCGCCACCTTACAGTAGTCGGCCACGTCATACCCCGCATCCTGAAACGGCGAAACAAAACAGGGGTTCAGCCAGATGGCGCTGATGCCCAGGCTCTCAATGTAATCGAGCTTTTCGATAATGCCGGGAATATCCCCGATGCCGTCGCCATTGCTGTCGTAAAAGCTCTGCGGATAAATTTCGTAAAATACAGCGTCTTTGACCCATTCCGGTCCCCGTTTCTTCGTCATAAAACAACTCCCGATAATTTAAAACCACGTACTATGGCGGGTATTTTGGATTATGAAAACAGCAATTTACGCGTTTTCGGATGAAACCGCTCTGCATACATTCAACGTCAAAAAAGGCATGCGCCGACCTTACGTCAGGTTGGCGGCTGCCAAAAGGGGCGGATCAGGAACGCCGGCAAACCGACACCGGCGCACCCCCCCGGTTTTCGTTTTCCCGCACA
>CAZITJ010000078.1:1622-6124 GCA_964542135.1 uncultured Verrucomicrobiota bacterium | reverse complement strand
AAGCCGTTCCGGTCCATGCCCTCGTGGAGGAAACCGGTTTTCCGCAGGCGGTCGTCTCCCAGCACCTCAACCAGATGCGCCGCACCGACCTGCTCTGCGCCGAACGTCGCGGCAAAGAAATGTGGTACTCCATCTGCGATCCGCGCCCTCTTTCCATCCTCAATTGTATCTGCACCCATTGCTCAGAAACCGATTTTGAATAAAATGAATGGCCACAAAAAACACAAAAACTCACGAAAATCAAAACCTGCTGTCTTTGTGCCTTTTTGTGTTTTTCGTGGTTAAAACCAATTAAACGGAGAATCTATCTTATGAAGCTCAAACTGACCAACTTCAGCCTGCGCTTCCCGTGGATCATCAGTCTGATTGTGCTGGCCGCCGTCATTTTCGGCGCGGCGCAGTTCCCGAAGGTATCATTCGACAACGATCCGGAGAACATGCTCTCTCCCGACGAGCCGGTGCGCGTGTTTCACAACCGCACCAAAGCCAAATACGATCTGTACGACTTCGTCATCGTCGGCATCGTCAACACCAACCATCCCGACGGCGTCTTCAATGTCGAAACGCTCGGCCGCATCGACACGCTCACCAAACAGCTTCTCAGTCTGCGTCAAAATGAAAACGGTCTGCCCGAAATTACGGTTCCGGAAACACGCACGCTCGATCTGACGCCGAACAGCGCCTGGGAACGCATTCTGGCGGTCGCCTTCCGGCAGGATGCCAACCGCCTGTTTGACGAAGACGGCCGCAGCGCCATCATCAAGCCGGAACTCATCAGCCCGCCGGTCGTCGACAACATCAAACAGGCCGAACGCGGCGCACTGAAAATTGAATACCTGATGGAGGAGCCGCCGGCCACGCGCGACGAGGCGCTGACCATCCGCGACGACGCCATGAACAATCCGCTCTACAAAGGCACCCTTGTTTCCGAAGACGGAAAGGCCATCGCGCTCTACATCCCCATCATTGAAAAAACCTACAGCTACAACGTCGCCAACCTGGTTGAGCATCTCACCGCCGGCTGGCCCGGCGAAGATCAGGTTTACATCACCGGACAGCCGGTTGCGCAGGACACCTTCGGCGTTGAAATGCTCGTGCAGATGGCCAGCTCCGCCCCGCTCGCCGGACTTGCCATCTTTCTGCTGCTGCTGCTCTTCTTCCGGCGGCTCTCACTCATCATCGCCCCCATGCTCGTCGCCGTCGCCAGCGTGGTCTGCACCATGGGCCTGCTGATCGGCCTCGGCTACGACGTGCACATCATGAGCTCCATGATCGCCATCTTTTTGATGCCCATCGCCGTGGCCGACTCCGTCCACATCCTCAGCGAATTTTTCGATACCTATCACCGCTTCAACGACAAAAAAGAAACCATCCGCCACGTCGTCGGCCATCTCTTCATGCCGATGCTCTACACTTCGCTCACCACCATCGCCGGCTTTGCCTCGCTGGGCACCACCCCCATCCCGCCGGTCAAGGTGTTCGGCCTGCACGTCGCCTTCGGCGTCGCCCTGGCCTGGCTGCTGACCATGACACTGGTTCCGGCGTACATTATGCTGTTCGTTCCGAAACGTGCATTGAACAAAGCGGCGGAAGCGCCAACGCACGGGAAACGCACCGGGCTCGACGGCCTGCTCGAAAAAACCGGAGCCTTTTCCTTCCTGCACTGGAAACTGATTCTGACGCTGACCGCCGTCGTCATCGGCCTGTCCGCCTACGGCATCAGCCGCATTCAGGTCAATGACAACCCCGTCAAATGGTTCACCCAAACCCACCGCATCCGGGTCGCCGACGATGTGCTCAACCATCACTTCGGCGGCACCTACACCGCCTACCTCACCCTCACACCTGAAGAGATCGAAACCTGCGGATGTTACGAAGCGCTTCAGAAAATGGAGACCGCCGCCCGCGAACGCTTCAGCGAAAAACTCCCCGAAGCAACCGGAAAATTTACGGCCCTTCTGCGCGACCGGCAGGGCAAATACCGGAATATGCAGACCTGCAACCCGGACGAGTGCTTCGTCTATCTCATCAACAAAGCAAAGGTCATGGACGAGCAGATCACCGCCCCGTGGTATGCTCTCAGCGACGAGATCAACTACATGGATGAGGCCGCGCTCGAAAACACCGACACGTTTTTCCGAACATTGGAAAAAACAGTCTCCCGGGACACGGCGGCCTTCCGGGCACTGCAAACCCGACTGCGTGAATCCTCGGGTTTGGCCGGCGAAGACCTGCGCGAAGCCGCGCTGGCCATTGTGGATGAATACACCGCGCTGTCCTTCGTCAACTTCCTCTACGAACAGCGTGCGGAAATCACCGCCCCGGCCTTCAAGCGCCCCGAAACCCTGCGCTGGGTCGAACAGCTCCAAAACCACCTGACGTCACTGGATGTGGTCGGTAAAACCAGCTCGGCGGTGGATGCGCTCAAAAAAGCATCCTACGAACTGCAGTACATCGACCCGTCGGCTGCACCGGAACAGCGCGACGAAATCCGCGCCCGCAATCAGGCCAACTACAGCGTCCCCGACAGCGCCGCCGCCTGCGGACAGGTCTTCCTGCAGCTTGAGGGCATGAAGAAAAAAGACAGCCTCTTCCATCTCGTCACACGCGACTATCAGCAGGCCAACATCTGGGTCCAGCTCACCAGCGGCGACAACAAACACATGGAATCGGTCGTGCACCGCGTTAAGGAATTCATCGCCGACAACCCGCCGCCCGAAGAGCTGCGCGCCGAATGGGCCGGTCTCACCTACCTCAATGTTGTCTGGCAGGACAAAATGGTGGTCGGCATGCTCTCCGCGCTCGGCAGCAGCTTTGTCGTTGTGCTGATTATGATGATGCTCCTGTTCCGCTCCCCGCTGTACGGAATCCTTTCCATGATTCCGCTGAGCGTCACCATCACCTTCATCTACGGTCTGATCGGATGGACCGGCAAAGACTACGACATGCCGGTCGCCGTACTCTCCTCGCTGACCCTCGGACTGAGCATTGACTTTGCCATCCATTTTCTCGAACGCGCCCGTGAGCTGCAGAAAAAACTCGGAAACTGGGCCGACGCCGTCAAAGAAATGTTCAAAGAGCCGGCCATGGCCATCAGCCGCAACGCCATCACCATCTCCATCGGCTTCACCCCCCTGCTCTTCGCGCCGCTGGTCCCCTACAAAACCGTCGGCTTCTTCCTCGCCACCATCATGGCCGTCTCCTGGCTGGCTACGCTGTTTATTTTGGCTGCGTTGGCTACTGGATTAAAACGCTGGTTGTTTAAGCAACGTGATGAAACTTGAAACTCGAAACTTGAAACTTGCTTGTCCGCCGAAGCTTCGGCAAAGGTGGAAAGCTCAAAACTTGGAGAGCAGAAATGAAAGAAATCTACGAATTAGATGTGTATAAGCTGGCTGAGAAATTGTCCGACATGATCTGGTATGAATTCGACAACTGGTCAACCAAAGCACAACACACTATCGGGCACCAGATTATCAGATCTTCAGACAGCATCGCGGCAAATATTGCCGAGGGATATGGACGTTTCACACCAGCAGACCGAAAACGATTTTATCACTTCTCCCGCGGCTCATTCGAAGAAACAAAAGCATGGTTGCGCAAAGCACTCCGCCGAGAAGTGATCAGTCCTGATAAAAGTGATGAATTCAAAGCCGTGGTCGACGAGCTCGGCCCCAAACTCAACGCATTCATAAGGAGTACAAAATAATGAAAACAGGCAACCAAGTTTCAAGTTTCAAGTTTCTAGCAGTGGTGCTTCTACCACTCGCGGTGCAAAGCGCGGAACTATCAGTCGATGCCATCGTCTCCAAAGCCAACCAGGCATCCTACTATGCCGGGGACGACGGATCAGCCGACGTAAAAATGGTCATCACCGAATCCGGCGGCGGAACGCGCACCCGCGAGTTCCGCATTCTGCGCAAGGACACCGGCGACGGCGACCAGAAGTTCTATGTCTACTTTAAAGCCCCCGCCGATGTGCATCAGCAGGTCTTCATGGTCTGGAAAAACGCCGGCGCCAACCGCGACGACGACCGCTGGCTGTTTCTGCCCGACCTCAACCTCGTCAAACCCATCGCCCCCGGCGACAAACGCACCAGCTTCGTCGGCTCCGACTTTGTCTACGAAGACGTCTCGGGCCGCCCGCTGGAAGAGGATACGCATGAGCTGATCGACGAAACCGATACACAATACGTCATCCGCAACGTCCCCAAAGATCCGGACTCCGTCGAGTTCAGCGAATACACCGTCAGGATCGATAAAGACACCTTCCTGCCGCGCAAAGCCGAATACCTCAACAAAGAAGGCCGCCTCTATCGCCGCGTCGAGGCGGTAAAGGTCGAAACCATCCAGGGCTTCCCCACCGTCGTTGAATCCAAAGTCAGCGACCTCGACGACGGCAGTCACACCGTCAACACCTTCAGCAACATCAAATACAACATCGGCCTCAACGAACGCCTCTTCACCGAACGCTTCCTGAGAAGGCCGCCGCGCGAAGCAAC
>CAZITJ010000078.1:0-1522 GCA_964542135.1 uncultured Verrucomicrobiota bacterium | reverse complement strand
AAAAACAGCCGGAGCAGCCGCATGAAAAAACTGATTCTAACAACGATCCTGATTTCAAGTTTCGAGTTTCAAGTTTCAAGTTTCGCCCAAGACATCCACGGTTTTGCGGATGCGCGCACGGGCGTGCGCACACAGAGCGACGCCCATCAGGATAATCAGACGCTGAACGAACTGCGCCTGCAGCTCGATGCGCTGTGGTATCACGATCTGTTCACCGCGCAGGTGCGCTCGGATTTCGTCGCCGACAGTGTCGCTGAAAAGTACGACCGCATCGATCTCGAAACCGGCGAAGGCCCGGTCGATTTGCGCGAAGCCTATGTGCTGTTCACGCCCGCGATGTGGATGGATGTCAAAGCCGGCCGCCAGATTCTCACCTGGGGCACCGGCGACCTGCTGTTCATCAACGATCTGTTTTCCAAGGATTGGAAATCCTTCTTTTCCGGGCGCGATGAGGAATACCTGAAAGCACCGTCGGATGCCCTCTTCGTCAGCCTCTTCCCCGATTTCGCCAGCATCGACATCGCCTACTCGCCGCGCTTCGATGCCGACCGTTTCATCGACGGCGAGCGCTTCTCCTACTGGGGCGGTACAGGACTCACCGGCGAGCCTCTGCAGACCGACAAGCCGGACGACTGGTTGGAAGACGACGAAATTGCCGTGCGCGTTTACCGCAATGTCCGGGGGGTGCAAATCGCGGCCTACGGCTATTCCGGGTTTTGGAAAACTCCGCAGGGCCTCAACCCCGCAACCTTTCAGCGCACCTTCCCGAAGCTGAATGTCTACGGCGCCAGCGTGCGCGGCACACTCGCCGGGGGCATCGCCAACCTCGAAGTCGGATATTACGACTCGCGTCAGGATCGCGACGGCAGCGACCCCAACGTGCGTAACAGCGAAATCCGCCTGCTCGCCGGTTATGAACACGAACTCGCCACCGACCTGACCGGCTCCGTGCAGTACTACATCGAGCACATGCTCGACCACGAAAACTATCTGACCGGCTACACCGGCCCCGCCGGAACCGAAGCCGATCAGGATCGCCACGTCCTCACCCTGCGCCTGACGCAAAGGCTCATGAACCAGAACCTGACTCTTGGCCTTTTCACCTACTGGTCGCCGAGCGACCGCGACGGCTGCCTGCGACCGAGCGCAACCTATAAAATCACCGATCACTGGCTCGTCGAAGCGCGTGGAAACCTTTTCTTCGGGGAAAACCCGCACACCTTTTTCGGACAGTTTGAGGACAACAGCAATGTCGCTCTCGCTGCCAGATACAGTTTTTGAAACAGATTTTTGAATTTCGGTGTTTTTGTGGCTGTCAACCCAAAGGAGAGCATCATGAAAGTAGAAAACGGAGTACGGGTATTTGCAGGCATTATGATTCTGGCTTCTGTGCTGCTGGTGGCAGCGGGCGGAAAATGGTGGCTCCTGTTCACCGCCTTTATCGGCATCAACCTCATCCAGTCGGCCTTCACCGGCATCTGCCCCGCCGCCAAAATTCTGAAGCTGTTCGGAATGGAAGAAT
>CAZITJ010000077.1:0-10111 GCA_964542135.1 uncultured Verrucomicrobiota bacterium | reverse complement strand
CTTAAATCACCTGATCCGTCCAGACCTCGACGTTTGGATGATCGCTGAGGGCGACGCCCGCCGGAATGGTGTCCGGTTTTTCGAGCAGCGTTTGAATCATCTCCCGTTTTTCTTCGCCGGTAGCCAGAATCAGGATTTTTTCGACCCGGCTTAAGAAGGTCGGGGTTACGCTGATGCGATCCGGCTTTTCCTCTTTAATGACCGGAATGGCCAGCCGCTCATCGCGCAGCGCGGCATCGTGCAGGTTGAAGAGCGACGCGGTATGTCCGTCTGCACCGAGGCCGAGCAGCCCGAGCGGGACGGATTGCATCCGCTTTAAGGTTTCATGAAAGGCCGCTGCGGCCTGTTCGATGGGCAGCTCCGTTCGGATTTTTACAAGGTTTGGAAAAAACGGCGAGATCGTTTTGTAATTACTCTGCGGATCGGCGACGGGAACGTAGCGCTCGTCACTCAAAAACAGAATGCCGTTCGTTGAGAGGCCTTCCGCCTTCGCAGAGCTTCGGCGAGACAAGTCGGCGGCGGCGCGGCGGTAGATTTCGAGAGGAGTTCGTCCGCCCGCCAGCATGAGGCCATCCATGTTTCCAAGGGTTGGAAAAAGTTCGCGGAATGTTTCCAGGCATTGGAAAATCAGTGCGTCGGCGCTGTCGAAGGTCCGCAGTTTAATATTCATAGGGTCGTTTCAGTTTAGGAAACATCGGGAAGTGTTTGGTGTTCATGGTGACCAGGTGCAGAGAGTGCAGTTCAACTCCCGGCCCGCGCCTTGACGAAGCTGCTTAATTTCCTCATCAGAGCGGTCTTTCCACATACCGGCGATATCGTTTACGGCTTTCAGAAAAGCCTCTTTATCGAAAGCAGATTCTTTGCGAACGACGTATTCCTCGACCGCCTCGCGAATCAGCCAGCTTTTGGTTTTGCCGCTCTGAGCCGCCAGTTTGTCGAGCTTGTCATGCTCTTCTTCAGTCAAATAGATCTGCGTGCGCCTCATGATGTATAATCATGATGTATATTCGCGGGGAATCCAGATCAATTTTCCCGGAGAAAATGTTCCTCGTAGAGCGATTCGAAGCGGGCTTTGTGTCCGGCCTCTTCTTTGGCGAGCTGGCTGAAGAGCTCGGCGAGCATCGCATCGTCCACGGTGGATGCCATGTTCGTATAGAGGGCGTTGGCTTTTTTTTCCCGTTTCATGGCGACAATCAGCGCGTCCTGAAAACTCATGTCCGGCGACGGATCGACAGTGACCAGATAATCGCTGATTTTCAGATTCACCGGCTCCTGGCGGAGCGTCAGGTAGGTCGTGCCTTCTTTGATTCCTTCGAGTTTGCGTTTATGGCCCGCCTCCACCTCGGCGAATGAAATGAAAAGATTTTTCATTTTCTCGTCGGCGGCATCGGAAGCCAGCTTGTGGTAGAAGTCAAACGCCTCCTGCTCGCGGGCAATAGCGAAATCGAGTACGGCATCAACAGATTCAAACTTTTCCATCGCTTACTCCTCCAAAGCTCAACAGCTTCTATTTCCCACGAATCTGCACGAATTTTCATTAATCCATTTTCTATTCGTGTTTAGTCGAGTCATTCGTGGGCAATTCATATTTCGTGTGTTTAGTGTATTTCGTGGTCTCTCTTCAATGTGGCAACTGAATCCGTTTTCAGCGTTAAGGCCCCCACAGGACAAAACTCCGCCAGTTTGGGCAGGTCTTCGTTATGGAGCAGTACCATGGCGCGGTCGAGCGCCGGTTTCACGCGTGCTTCAAAGCCGCGGCCGGCAAAGCCCATGCAGGGGCTCTGCAGCAGTTCATCGCAGGCGCGCACACAGCTTCCGCACTGGATGCACTTGTGCTCTTCATAGACGAGCACGTCGTGCGAGTCGTCCCGGCGGTAGTTGCGATGCGATCCGCTGAAGCGTGCGGGGTCGGCGCCAAAGAGGGTGGCGAAGTCGCGCAGGGCGCATTCGTGGGCGTCGCGGCATCCGCATTCCATACAGCGGGCGGCCTCGGCGCGCGCCTGCTCTTCGGTAAAGCCGGTTTCGACTTCCCCGAAGGTTTTGGCGCGCGCTTTGGCGTCAAGATGCGGCATGGGGATACGGGCTTCTTTTTTGAACGGAGCGGTGACATCGGCGGGAATGTCGGCCAGGTCGCCCATGGAGTGGTTATACATCCGACGTTCGCCGGTAACGGCTTCGCCGCGCAGGTACTGGTGGATGGCAACGGCGGCGCGGCGGCCCGCGCCGACGGCGGTAACGGCGATGTCGGCCCCCGTGACGCAGTCGCCGCCGGCAAAGACGCCTTCGACAGAGGTCTGTCCGGTGTGTTCATCGGCCTGAATAGAGCGCCAGTCGGTCAGCTCCAGGCCGGGCGCGGCGGACGCATCCACATTTTGGCCAATGGCGGCGATGATGTCGTCCACTTCCAGGGTATATTCCGAGCCTTCGACCGGCACGGGGCGGCGTCGCCCGGAGGCGTCGGGTTCGCCGAGTTCCATGCGGATGCAGGTCATAAGCAGGCGGTCGCCGCTTTGTTCGATCTTTGCGGGCGCGGCGAGCGGTTCGAGAATCACGCCCTCATCGAGGGCGGCGACGATCTCCTCGTCCCAGGCGGGCATCTGTTCGCGGGCGCGGCGGTAGAGAATGCGCACGTCGTCCGCGCCGAGGCGCAGGGCGGTGCGCGCGGCGTCAATGGCGGTGTTGCCGCCGCCGACCACAACGACGGTTTTACCGATGGACTGCGATTCATTCTGTGAGACGCTGCCGAGGAATTCGATACCGCTGCGCACGCCATCAAGGTCCTCGCCGGGGGTGCGCATGGCGGAGGCGTTTTGTGCGCCGAGGCCGAGGAAGACGGCATCGTACTCTTCGCGCAGTCCGTCGAGCGTGATGTCTTGCCCAAGACGGGTGTTAAAACGGAACGCCGCGCCGAGCTGTTTGATCACATCGACTTCGCCGTCAATCACGTCGCGCGGCAGACGGTAAGAGGGAATGCCGTAGCGGATCATGCCGCCCGGATTCTCGTGTGCGTCGAACACCGTGCAATCGATCCCGGCGAGCTGCAGGAAATACGCGGCCGACAAACCCGCCGGACCGGCGCCGACTACAGCGACCCTCTTTCCAAGCGAGGGTACTCTGTGGTCCAGCACTGCTGGTTTCCAACCCTCGGAAACGGCCCGGTCTGCGGGCCAGCGTTTGAGCTGGCAGATGGCGATCGGTTCTTCGACGAGCTGACGGCGGCAGGCGGTTTCGCAGGGACGGGTGCAGACGCGACCGAGGCAGCCGGTCAGCGGCATATTGAGCATGATGAGTTCGAGTGCGGCCTGATCGTCCTCATTGGCGATGTGACTGATAAAGCCGGGGATGTCGATGCCCGCCGGGCAGGTGGTCATGCACGGGCCGAGGCAGTCACCGACGTGGTCGGAAAGGAGCAGTTCGATACAGGTTTGCTGTGCTTTTTTGACGCGCTCGTTTTCCGTGTGGATCACCATACCTTCTTCCACTTTGGTTGAGCAGGAGGGCACCAGCGTGCGGCGGCCTTCGACTTCAACCGCGCAGGCAAAGCAGGAGGCGAACGGTTCCAATTGCTCGTTGTGGCAGAACGTGGGGATAAACAGCCCGGCCGCGCGTGCTGCGTCCAGAATCGTATCGCCGGCCTTCGCCGTGGCGGGTTGGTCGTTGAGGATGAAGTTGATTTGTTTCATGTTAAATTTCTTAATCTTGCCTCTTAATCCTGATCTTAATCTTTCGTTTGCTCCTCATCTTAATCTGTCTCTCTCCCCTAACCCATATCGCTGCCCAGCAGCAGATTAAGATTAAGAGTAAGATTGGGATTAAGATTAAGAACTATGTCACCTCCACGGCGCCAAAGTTGCAGACATCGCGGCAGACGCCGCACTGGATGCAGGTTTCCTGGTTGATCGTGTGTTTTTTGCCGCGCTCACCGCGGATGGCGTCGACGGGGCACTGGCGGGCGCAGACCGTACAGCCGGTGCAGGCATCGGTGATTTCAAAGGCGCAGAGGTTGCGGCATTTTCCGGCGCGGCATTTTTTGTCGTTAATGTGCTCTTCGTATTCGTGGCGGAAATATTTTAATGTGGTGAGCACGGGATTGGGGGCGGTCTGTCCGAGGCCGCACAGGGACGTATCCTTAATCTGCACAGCGAGCTCTTCGAGCAGAGGAATGTCTTCCGGCACGCCTTCGCCGTTGCAGATGCGGGTGAGGATTTCGAGCATGCGTTTGGTGCCGATGCGGCAGAAGGTGCATTTGCCGCAGGATTCGAGCCGGGTGAAATCGAGGAAGTAGCGGGCAACATCGACCATGCAGGTGGTTTCATCGAGGACAATCATGCCGCCGGAACCCATGATGGCGCCGGTTTTGGTGACCTCATCGTAATCAATGCGGGTATCAAGCAGTTCGGCGGGCACGCATCCGCCGGAGGGGCCGCCGAGCTGGACGGCCTTGACCGCGCGTTTGGTTCCGGTGCCGCCGCCGATCTCTTCGATGATTTCGCGCAGCGTGATGCCCATGGGCACTTCGATCAGTCCGCCGCGCTTGATTTTTCCGGCCAGCGCAAACACCTTGGTTCCTTTGGACGTTTCGGTGCCGACCGAGGCGTAGGCGTCCGCGCCGTTGCGGATGATCCACGGAACACTCGCCAGGGTTTCGACGTTGTTGATCGTCGTCGGTTTGCCGAAAAGGCCGGACTGGGCGGGGAAGGGGGGGCGGATGCGCGGCATACCGCGTTTGCCTTCGATCGAACCCATCAGCGCGGTTTCTTCGCCGCAGACGAAGGCGCCGGCGCCTTCTTTAATGTGAAGGTGCAGGCAGAAACCGGTTCCGAGAATGTTGTCGCCGAGAAAACCTTTTTCCTTCGCCTGGGCAATGGCGGTTTTGAGGCGTTTGATGGCGAGGGGATATTCGGCGCGGCAGTAGATGGTTCCCTCGTTGGCGCCGGTGGCGAAGGCCTGAATGGCCATGCCTTCGAGCACGGCGTGCGGATCGCTTTCGAGGGTGGTGCGGTCCATGAAGGCCCCGGGGTCGCCTTCGTCGGCATTGCAGATCACATATTTTTTATCGGCCTGCTCCCTGAGGGCGAATTTCCATTTGAGACCGGTCGGGAATCCGGCACCGCCGCGCCCGCGCAGACCGGAGGCGGTGACGGTTTCGATGACGGTCTCGGGGCTGTTCTGTGCGAGGACGTTTTTGAGCGCCTTGTAGCCGTCGCGGGCGAGATAATCCTCAAGGTTCTCGGGATCGGTGCGGCCGCAGTTGGCCAGCACGATGCGCCGCTGTTTGCTGTGGAGCTGCTTTTGATCGGCGCTTTGCGGATCGGCAATCCATTTAACGACCGGCTCGCCGCCTTTGAGGTGCGTTTCGATAATTTTGTCGAGCTTGGCCGGATTGACGTTGATATAGAGCGTTTCGGTGCCGTCGGCATCGGTAATGCGGATCTGCGGTTCGCTGTGGCACATACCCAGACAACCCATAATGGACAGATCGGCATCCAGTCCTGATTTTTCCAATGTTTGGAAAATATCGCGTGAACCGGCGGCGATGTTGCAGGTGCTCATGCCGACGGAGATCGTCAGTCGATTTTTTGAAGCAGTTGTCATGTTTAGAAGATCTCCTTAAGCCCTAAATCCGAAACACCCAAACCCCCAAGGGAAGCCCGAAAATCGAAATATACAAGTACCTAAGAAAGGAGGGTCTTTGTCTTTTTCTAAAATTGCTCATTCGTTCGTCATTCAGATTTGGGTATTTGGGTGCTTAGTTTTTCGGATTTTCGAGCTGATCAATCAGCTCGACGACCTTGCGGCGGTCGAGGCCGCCGTAGATGTTGTCGTTGACGGCGACGACGGGGGCGAGCGAGCAGCAACCGAGGCAGGCGACGGATTCCAGTGTGTATTTGCCATCGGCACCGGTCTCGCCGTCGCTGATGCCGAGGCGCTTTTCGAGCGCTTCGGTAATGCCTTGTGCGCCGGCGACGTGGCAGGCGGTTCCGTGGCAGACTTTGATGATGGTTTCGCCGACGGGTTCGAGCCGGAACTGGGAATAGAAGGTGGCGACGCCGTAGAGAGCGGTTTCGGTCATGTCGGTTTTGGCGGCAATGTGTTCGATGGCTTCTTTGGGGATGTAGCGGAATTCGGCCTGCACCGCCTGGAGCAGGGGAATGGCCATTTCCGGCGTTGAACCGATTTCATGAATCAGTTCCTCGGTTTTTTCATGGATCGGGTTTTGCGTGTTCATTCGTTTGGTTTTAGATAGCTTGGCCGGCTGTTAAACATATCATTTAAACGCATCGCCGTCGTTGGAACAACTGTAAAAGCAATGCGGATGGGTGTCAGTCGAGGCTCAGGTCTCCGTGAATGCGGATGACACCGTTCTGGTCGCTGATCTGCATGGATTTGCCGGGGAAGGCATCGGGCAGCCGGGTCCGCAGCCGCTCGAGAACCGTTCGTCGGATTTCAGAACGAACGTCCGGCGGAACACGGTCCAGCGTAGACAGCCGGATTTCAACGGTATAGCCGGGGCCGTGCGGCGAGCCGAGACCGGCGGAATAGGCGGCACCGATATTGAACAGGCCGTCGGCTTCCGGGTTGGAGGTGCTGCCGCGTTTCGGCCGAGAGGGGTGCAATGGCCAGCGACCGCCGTATTCCTGTTCGAGTTCGCGGTCAATGTCATCAAAAACGCGTTTCAGCGTTTTCTCCCAATTCATAACCCGGCGGCCTCTCATGCGTCATCCTCCCGATGCTGTACCGGTTAAAAAACATAGTTTAAGCCGGCAAACCCGCCGACTGAAAAGGAATCTTCGACCAGCGGGCTGTCGGTTGCCGCGGCCGGAAGATGTTCGAGCGAAAGCACGGTGATCAGCTGAAGACGCTCGCTCAGTTCGCTCCTGATGCTGAGTTTTATCTCAGGAATGAGGAGGGCTCCCGGCCGGTACGCCGGACGGTCGGGGCGGGCGTCGGAAGACGAAACGCCGTAGTCGTGGGCGCTGAACTGTGAGCTGATGCGGCGCACGCCCGCACCGGGGGTCAGTCGAATCGATCCCAGTTGAAACGGACGGTTGATGGATAGAGCGATCTCGCTGCCGCCGACCCGGTCGAGCGCATCCGTTTCGGCGGTCAGTTCCAGGTTCAGTCCTGCATACAGATCGCTTCGCAGCGCCAGCCCGGCCAGCAGGGTCGTATCGCGATCCCCCATGCCGCGGAAAACAGGGCTGTCCTCTTCGTCGTATGCGCCGGTCCGCAGCCGCGCCGTAACGGCCATCTGAACGGGGCCGCTGCGCAGCAGGCTGTATTGCGCCTGCAGGCCGAGCAGTTGAAACCGTTCGCCGGCATAGGCAAGAACAGGAATCGGCAGCAGATCGACGGCGTCGGTTCCCCGATAGGGCCCCGCGCGTCCAATGACCCCGAGGCCGGCGCCGATGCGGCCGCGCGGCCCGAGCGGCCGGCTGAGCTCAACCTGCACGTTCACCCGGCTGCCGGCCTGAAGCTGAATAGCGGAGCGGTTGAACACCGGCGGGCCTTTGGGGCTGTATCCGTTGGCAAAGCCGACCGCCTCTCCCGGGATGCCGATAAAGTTTCTGTCCAGCGTGCCGTTCTCATTCTCGTCGACGAATACGGCGAGGGCGTATGCTCCGGGCGGGAGGTCCAGCTCCGTGGTCAATTCGGTGGAATCAAAGCGGACCCGGCAGACAGGATCACGCAGGTCGGCAAATGCCGCGGGATTGTCATACAGCATCAGCACCGCGGGCCCCTTGACCGGAGCGCGGTTGAGCCGGACCGTCAGCTCGGTGCCGCGCGGCATCGCGACCGTCAGGCACGGCTGGATCAGCAAAAGCAGGAGATATCTTTTCATATTTTGAGTATGCGAAGCGGGAACAGTTAAGGTTGTGTTTATAGCGTCGGTCGTGGTTAAATACAAACCAATGAAAGCCATTTCTCCCGGCAAACTGATTCTAAGCGGCGAACACTCGGTTGTCTACGGCAGGCCTGCCGTGGCCATGGCCATAGACCGCAGTGTGACGGCCACTGTTGAACGCGCGGCCGGAAACGAGGTTTCCTTCGATCTCCCGGATGTCGGTTCAAATGAATCCTTCACGGTGCTCGCACTTCAGGATTTCAAGCGCCGGGTGCTCGATAACTACCGGCTTTTTCAGGCCGGCCGGCTCGGGATCCGGGACGTGCTCTGCAAACCGGTTGATCTGTTCAAATTCGGGTTTATTACGGTGCTGGACGGACTGCATCGCTCGCTCGACAGCGGCCTGGTGATCAACCTCAAATCCAATCTGCCGGTCGGCAGCGGGCTGGGATCGTCCGCGGCGTCGGTGCTGAGCGAGCTGCGGGCGCTCGGCCACTACCTGCGAGTTGATTTCAAGCCGGACTGGTATTACGAATACAGCCTTGAGGCGGAAAAACTTCAGCACGGCCGTCCCAGCGGGGTGGACTCTTATATTTCGCTGCACGGCGGTTGCGCCGCCTTTGAATCGGGCACCGCACGCTCCGTTCCTCTGCCGCGCATGCAGATGTATCTCGTCGAAACCGGCCTGCCGGAAACCACGACCGGCGAATGTGTCATGCGGGTCCGCGCTCAGTTTGAAACCGATCGAATATGGGACGACTTTGCCGCGGTAACCGCCGAGGTCGAAAAGGCGGTTCGCGAAAACAACGGCACGCTGATGCGTTCCCTGCTGCGCGAAAACCATCGGCTGCTGTGCCGTATCGGCGTGGTGCCTGAAAAAGTGCGGCGGTTCATCGCCGATATCGAGACCGTCGGCGGTGCCGGAAAAATCTGCGGGGCGGGAGCCGTCGGCGGAGAGTGCGGCGGGGCGGTGCTTGTACTGGCTGATTTTATGCCGACCGCACTGGCCGAAACATACGGCTATAAAATTTCTCCCGTGCGCGGAGATCCTCTCGGGACAAGGATTGTATAGTATCGTCCGGTGCTCTGCGTTCTGAGCCATCTGTTTTTTGAATATGAACCGGCCTCTCATTACTGTTTCTGCACCCGGCAGTCTCATGCTTCTGGGTGAACACGCCGTGCTCCATGGACGCCGTGCGCTGGTCTGTGCGATCAACCAGCGAATCACGGTTGATGTTTTCCAATGTTCGGAACCGATCCTTCGTGTTCAGTCAGACCTGGGACACTATGAATCGCCGCTCTTTAATCTGGCGGATCATCGCGACTTCCGCTTCGTGCTCGATGCAGTAAAGCAATATCCATTGAAACAGGGACTCGAACTGAACATTCATTCGGACTGTTCGAGCACCATCGGTTTCGGGTCGTCCGCCGCCGTCACAGCGGCCGTTCATGCCGCGCTGATGGGCGGCATCAAAGACCGTATGGAGCTTTTCCGCCGGTCGCTCGCAACCATCCGACGTGTGCAGGGGCGCGGGTCGGGAGCCGATGCGGCCGCCAGCGTGTTCGGCGGTGTCCTCGCCTACAAAGAAGGGGTCAGTCCTATTATTTCAGTATCGCCGGAAAACACTAAAATAATAGGACTGACCCCTGAGGCGGTTGTGCTGACGGCGGTGTATTCCGGGGCGAAAATGAAGACGGCGGATGTGATTCGTCTTGTTGAGAACCGGCGGCGGGCCGATCCGCAAAAGTACGAACGCATTTTTGATGAGATGGATGCCTCGACCGGGCGGGTGATGGAGGCGTTTGATTGTCTGGGCGTGCAGATGATTTTTCAGCAGAAGCGGATGGAGGAAATGGGACTCTGCAACGAAGCGCTTGGCGAGATCATCTCGCTTTTTGAGGGACTGGGTACGGCGGCCAAGATTTCCGGGTCCGGTCTGGGCGACTGTGCGGTTGGTCTGGGAGCGTTTCCTCAGGTTGGATCGTTTCGAACCTTCGTTTTGCGGGTTGAACCGCAGGGTACGGTTATTCACTGATCGTTCAAGCTGCGGACTGATTCCGGTTTTTTAAAAGATACGGCTTGCTTTTAATTCGCCTGTTCGCTAAATTGTTATATTGTTAATATATAGAGAAATTCATTAGATATTAGGGGGATATGCTGTGTGAACCTGTTTCGCCGTTTGAATCGAACATTGAGATGCGTTGTTGTGCTGACGGGGCTGCTGGCCGGGGCGGTACTGGCGGACACGCCGTACACGTATTCTT
>CAZITJ010000076.1:0-10316 GCA_964542135.1 uncultured Verrucomicrobiota bacterium | reverse complement strand
AGAACCGGCGAAGCTGGTTTGTCTTGTTGAAATTCCAGATGGATTGTGAAGACGCGTTGTGTTCGGTTTCGGGCTTGCCAAGGGCCGGGCCGGTCTCTAGCATGCGGACTTTTCTGTATTCTCAAAAAACAAGGAGATTCATATGTTTTTGCAGACTGTTGCCATGGCGGCCCCGGCCGCCGGTGAAGGCGGCCAGCCGCAGGGATCCCCCGGATTCACCATCGGCTGGATGGTGTTCATGGTGGCCATCTTTTATTTCGTCATGATCCGCCCGCAGCGCCGCCGGGAAAAAGAACGCCGGGCTATGATCGCCGCGGTCAAGACCGGCGACCGCGTTCTGCTGACCAGCGGGATCATCGGCGAGGTGGCCAACGTAAAGGAAAAGACCCTGATCATCCGCATTGCAGAAAAAACCAAAGTGGAGGCGCTCAAAAGCGCGGTTTCGCAGGTGATCCAGGAAAAAGACGATCTGCCTGCCGACGTTCAGAAAGGATGAAGAGAGATAACCGATCATGAATAAAAATGCGATTTGGAAATGGGTGGCGCTGGTTGCGGTGACGGCATGGTCCCTGGCGCTGGTGACTCCGTTTGAGCAGAAAATCAAGCTGGGGCTCGACCTGCAGGGCGGGGCCAGTTTTACCGTTCAGGTGGATCGCGACGCGGTTCGTTCGCAATTGCTTGAAGACGATCCGGATCTGTCCGGGATGACGCTTTCGTCGGAACTGAATGACGCGGTGGCTGAAGCCAAGAGCGTGGCGCTTGAGGTGATCCGCAACCGGGTGGACGGTCTCGGTATCGCCGAGCCGGAAATCTATCCGCAGGTGGATACCGACCGCATTATCATCCGTTTGCCGGGCATCGACACCAACAATATCCAGGAAGCCACCTCACTGATTGAGCGGGCGGCCTTTCTCGAATTCCGCCTGGTGCATAAACAGAGTGCTGAATGGGTCGATGAATTGTTCAATGCCGGTCTGTCGCCGGATGGATACCGCCTGATGAGTCTGGGCGAGGACCGCTTCTATGTTCGCGACCGCGATGCGGTTCCGGATGCCGATATGACCCGCTCCTTTCGTGAAAAGCTCAGCCGCTTCGGACAGAAACGGGGCGCTGAGTTTATGCTGGAAAAAGATTCCCTGCGGGACGGTTCGGTGGTTTACCGGCCCGTCTATGTGGAAATCCGCAATCAGCTCGACGGCTCCTCCCTGAAAAATGCCGGCGTTGAATACAACCCGCAGAACAACCAGCCCTACATCACGCTGCAGTTCAATAACAAAGGCGCGGAGCGCTTCGGTAAAGTGACCGCCGCCTACGGCCCCAACGGAGACAGCAACATCGGCAGCGAAACCGGACGCCGTCTGGCCGTCATCCTCGACGGAACCCTCTACTGCGCGCCGACCATCAACGAGCCGATCTACGGCGGCAGCGCACAGATCACCGGCATGTTCACCGTCGATGAAGCCATGAAAATTTCCAACGCCCTGCGGGCCGGATCGCTCAAAGCACCCCTCGAAATCATTCAGAAGAGCGAAGTCGATCCGTCGCTGGGTCACGACGCCATTCAGAGCGGAATGACCGCCACGCTCTACGGCGGAGCCGCCGTACTCCTGTTTATGGGTGCCTACTACCTGCTGGCGGGCGCCATTGCCGATCTCTCCCTGCTGCTCGTGATGGTGCTGCTTCCCTTCGGGATGTGGTTTGCCTCCGGCGTGTTCGGCCTCTTCGCCGCGGAAGCGGGTGCCAAGCCGGGCCTGCCGGTGCTGACCCTGCCCGGCATCGCCGGCATTGTGCTGACCATCGGGATGGCGGTCGATGCCAACGTCCTGATCTTTGAGCGTATCCGTGAGGAACTGGCTGCAGGCAAAGGGCTGCTCGGCGCCATCACCTCCGGTTACAGCAAAGCCTTCAGCACCATTCTCGACGCCAACGTCACCACGCTGCTGACCGCAGCGATTCTCTTTTGGCAGGGATCGGGTGCCATTCGCGGCTTTGCGGTCACGCTCAGCGCCGGGATCCTGGTGAGCATGCTGGTCGTCCTCGTGTTCACCCGCCTGTTTCTGGAAACGCTGGCGGAGAAAACGCCGCTGCAGTCGCTGCGGATGCTCAGTATCATTCGCCGCGGTACGCGTATCGACTTTGTCGGCAAGCGCACGATTGCGCTGTCGCTCTCGGCGGCGGTGATCGTGATCAGCGGATTCTTTTTCATCCAGAAAGGCGAGGCCAACTTCGGCATCGACTTTACCGGCGGCTCCTCCTATCTCTTCCGCTTTGCACAGGCTCCGGCCGTCGAAGACGTCCGTTCCACCTTGACCGAGGCGGGCGTTGAGGATGTCGTGATTCAATATCAGCGTTCACTCGGTGCCGACACGCAGCGCGGCGGTACGCTGGAAATCAAGGCCGATGTGGATCAGGGCGAAACCGTTCTGACCGCAATGAAAAACAGCTATGCCGATGCCGGAATTCAGGAGGCCGGGGAAGAGAAGATCGGTGCCCAGGTGGGCGAAGAGCTGAAAAAGAAAGGCATCACCGCCATCGCCGTCGCCATGCTCGGAATCATCCTGTATATTTCCATCCGCTTTGAGTTTGCCTTCGCGGTCGGTGCCATCGCCGCCGTGCTCCATGACGTGCTCATCACCGTCGGACTGTACTGTCTGTTCGGTCGTCAGCTCAGCCTGCCGATTGTCGCTGCACTGCTGACGATTGTCGGATACTCGGTCAACGACACGATTGTGGTCTTTGACCGCATTCGGGAGGACATCGGGCTGATGAAGGGTAAAGCCTCTTATCGCGAGATTGCCAACCTGTCGATCAACCAGACGCTTGCGCGCACGCTGCTCACCTCGCTGACTACGTTGCTGACCGTCACCATGCTGCTGCTCTTCGGCGGAGGGGCCATCAACGACTTTGCGCTGGCGCTGTTTATCGGCATCTTTGTCGGCACCTATTCCTCCATCTTTGTCGCCACGCCGGTCGTTTTGCTCTGGCACAAAGAGAAAAAGGTGTAGGCACACAAAAACCGGAAACCCGGCGTATTCGATTGCTGAAAACGCCCCGGTTGCGGGGCGTTTTCTTTTATGATGAACAGAATCTGGAAAGTTAAGCCCCGCGACGAGACCTTGAGCCGCCAGGTTTTAAATGATTTGGACGTCGCGCGGCGTGATGGAAATCAGATTCTCCGGGGGTTGCAACAACTGCCCCGACCGCTCGTCGATCTGCTCGTACAGCGCGGAGTCAGCACCGTTGAAGAGGCGGCGGCGTTTATGAACCCGTCGCTTTCGACCCTGCGCGACCCCTTTGAACTGCCGGATATGAACAAAGCGGTTGACCGCATCGGCCGCGCACTTGCCGGTCATGAAAGAATAACCGTTTTCGGAGACTACGATGTGGACGGGGTTTGCGCCACCGCGCTGCTGGTCCGCGTACTGCGTTCCCTCGGCGGTGATGTGTCCGCCTTCATACCCAGCCGCTTTGATGAAGGCTACGGGCTCTCCCCCGAGGCGCTCACCGCCTGTATCGACCGGAACCGCCCGACACTCATTGTTACCGTGGATTGCGGAACGTCGTCTGTTGAAAGCGTTGAGCAGGCCCGTGCGGCAGGGGTCGATGTGGTGGTGACCGATCACCACGAACCGGGCGGAGAATGCCTCGCTGCCGCGGCCGCCGTTGTCAATCCGAAGCGGAAGGCGGCCCATCCGGACCGGCATCTCTGCGGAACCGGCGTCGCTTTCAAACTCTGCCATGCGCTCGTAAAAGACGGGCGTCATCGGGGCTGTACGCTTTCATCATCGGTTCATCTCAAAGACGTGCTGGATTTTGTCGCCGTTGCGACGGTAACGGATATGGTGCCCATGCTTGGTGAAAATCGCGCTTTGACGCGCGCCGGATTCCAAACTCTGGAACGATCGGTATCGCCCGGCTGGAATGCGCTGGTCCAAAAAGCAAACATTCGGGGACCGCTCGAACCGTGGCATGCGGGCTTTCTGCTCGGCCCCCGCATCAATGCCGCCGGGCGCACCGGCCGGGCCGATGCCGCCCTGGAGCTTTTTCTAACCGATCTTCCTCAGCGTGCCAACGAACTGGCCGAGGTGCTGGATGAGGCCAATCGCGAACGACAGGCCATCGAAAAACGTATCGTTCGTGAAGCGATTGAGGATCTGGACGGGTGGTTTGATAAGACCAGACATTTCGGCCTTGTCGTTGCCCGCGAAGGATGGCATCCGGGCGTCATCGGCATTGTCGCCTCCCGTCTGGTCAGTCGTTACAACCGGCCGGTCGCAGTCATCGGGATGGATCAGGCCTGCGGACGCGGGTCCTGCCGCAGCATTGATGCATTCAATATTCTGGAGGGGCTCAGCACCTGTTCCGGCCTGCTCCGACAGTTCGGCGGGCATGCCATGGCCGCCGGTCTGGATATCGAGGCGAAAAACCTTGAAGCGTTCAGGCACGCCTTTAATAGGGCCGCCGCCGCGCAGTTGGCAGAGTCGGACCTGAGGCCGGTACTGGAAATCGATCGCGAGCTGTATATAGGCGATGTGAATGACGCACTGATGAGCGGCCTCCGCCGCGCCGGCCCGTTCGGGCAGGACAACCCTGAACCGGTCTGGGCGATAAACAATGTGCAGGCTGTTGATTCACGTATTCTGAAAGAAAAGCATCTTAAACTAACACTGACGGATGGAACACATCGTGTGGATGCCATCGGCTTCAACATGGCCGGAAAGCTTCCCGCCGGCCCGGTCGATGCGGCCTTCACACTGCAGGAAAACACCTGGAAGGGCCGTACAACCCTTCAGTTGAACCTGAAAGATCTGCGCCCGGCCGCACGGCCGGATCCGCCGGATTAAACGCTGTGTGTGCGGGTGCCGGGCTTATTGAACAGATTTACCCCATCTGTTTTTTTGTATCTCATTACACAAAAACAAATTACAGATGTATAATCAAACACCTCTAGAGGTGTATAGTAAATCACCCTCTACATCCTGATAAAGAATGGGTTACGATCGTTTCAATTCAAAATTGAAATCTACAGCTTCTTCACTTGAACATTTTTTCAGCCCGTGTACCCTCTTTCTTTATGGCTGCGAAAAAAGAAACCAAAGACAGTGCCGCAACGCTTGATGCGGTTTTATCACAGATCAAAAAACAATACGGCGAAGGCGCGATCGTCCGCTTGGGAGATGAAACGACACCCCGTACCGTTCCGTTTATTTCCACCGGCGCACTGACGCTGGACCTGGCGCTCGGGATCGGCGGTGTTCCGCGCGGCCGGGTCATCGAAATTTACGGTCCCGAATCCTCCGGGAAAACTACGCTGGTATCACACATAATCGCCAACGCACAGAAAGAGGGGGGGACGGCTGCGTTTATCGATACAGAGCACGCGCTCGATCCCTCCTACGCCAAAAAAATCGGCGTCGATCTCGACAACCTGCTCGTATCACAGCCCGATTCGGGCGAAGAGGCGCTCAATATCTGCGAAACGCTGGTGAAGAGCGGTTCGATTGATGTGGTGGTGGTGGACTCCGTGGCGGCGCTGGCCCCGCGTGCGGAGCTGGACGGTGAAATGGGTCAGTCGCATGTCGGCCTTCAGGCGCGGCTGATGAGTCAGGCGCTGCGCAAACTGACATCGGCGATCAACCGGACCCAATGCAGCTGTATTTTTACCAACCAGATTCGTGAAAAAGTCGGGGTGATGTTCGGCAGCCCGGAGACCACGCCCGGCGGACGAGCACTGAAGTTTTATTCCTCTGTGCGGCTGGATATCCGCCGCATCGGGCAGCTTAAAAGCACCGATGGAACTGTTTATGGAAATCGGACCAAAGTCAAGGTGGTCAAAAACAAGGTGGCACCGCCGTTCACCATCGCAGAATTCGATATTCTGTACGCCGAAGGCATTTCCTATACCGGTTCCATTATTGATGCAGGCATTGATGCCGGACTGATCGATAAGAAAGGATCGTGGCTTTCGTATGACGGCCGGCAGCTTGGACAGGGCCGCGAAGGCGCGCGCAAGGCGCTGGTGGACGATCCGGAACTCCGTGAGGAGCTGGTTGAAAAAATCAAAGAGGCCGCCGCTGCCAAAGCGGTCTGATCCGGAGTTTCCACCCCTTGGAAAAAACAGCGTTCAGTTTTCCGACCTTTGGAAAAAGCCTCTTGCGGCAGCGGATGAGCGGGACCGTTCTCGGGGTGCTGTTGCTGGGGGCTCTTGTAAACGGATGCGGATCGGAGACAAATTCCCACACGGTGGTTTTGTCGGGTGCAAAAGCCATGCAGGAAGTGGAGGCGCTGGTGGCTATTCGGCCGCGCGATGCCGGCACGTCCGGTGCCCGCCGGGCGGCCGAACACCTCGAAACACGGTTGAAAAATCTTGGGCTGAAAACGACGGTGGATTCATTTTCCGAACAGACTCCGTACGGCGAACCGGTCTTTCATAATGTACTGGCGAGGCTGCCGGGGAACAGCGACCGCCTGATTCTGCTGGCATCGCATTTTGATACCAAAGCGGGAATACCGGGCGATTTCCAGGGCGCGAATGATTCGGGGTCGAGTTCCGGCCTGCTGCTGGAACTGGCCCGGGTCCTGTGTGCCCGTGCTCCGTATGAGACCGAATTCATGATTGCCTTTTTCGACGGCGAAGAATGCCGCGAGCAGTACGGCCCGCGCGACGGTCTGCACGGCAGCCGCCGTCTGGCACAGCAGATTTACGAAGCAGGCGGCGCCCCCAAGGTGGAGGCTGTAATTGTGCTGGATATGATCGGTGATCGCGATCTGAACATTACAGTTCCGCGCAACAGTTCGTCCCGGCTGGTCAGGGAGCTGTTTGCAGCCGCTCACCAGGCAGGCTCGCGTGCTGCGTTTCGTCTGGGCAGGGGTTCAATTTTGGATGATCATGTGCCGTTTCAACTGGCCGGTATGCCGGCGATTGATGTGATTGATTTCGAATTCGGGTCGGCTCCCGGCAAAAACGATTACTGGCATACGACCAACGACACGCTCGATAAACTGTCCGTCGACAGTCTGCAGACCGTGGGCGATACCGTGCTGCGCATGATTGAAAACCTGCAGCCGGAGTAAGGGCTTACCTTTTGATGTTGTTTGAGCGGCCTGATTCGCGGCGATTTTCCCATACGTTTACAACGATGGGATATATCAGTAAAAATATGTGTATTTAGTTTATTATAAATAATTTGTACCTTTATTGTCCCATACTTGTAAAAGTATGGGATTTAAAATCCGTATTATTCTGTATATAAATCGTTTGTAAAAATTGTTTACTGTATGGACGGGCCGGTGTTTTCCGATGGCGCATTGGGTCTGATCGATTCAGGGTAGAGCGGGTTATTCACCGCGAGCGACCCAATCGAGAAAAGGGCGGTGGCCGCCGGTAATCGGCAGGGTCACCACGCAGGGGCACTCATAGGAATGCAGCGAGCAGATGCGGTTGGTCAGCGTCTCGCTTTTCCGGGCGGTGGTTTTGAGAATCAGCACGCATTCCTGCTCGTGACAGATTTTTCCGTTCCAGCGGAAAACAGAAGATACGCCGTCGAAAAAATTGGCACAGGCGGCCAGCTTTTCCGCAACGACCGTTTCGGCGATGCGCGCGGCCTCGTTGCGGTCGGGCGTCGTTATATACACGAGAACAGGATCGGGCGGTTTGGTGTTCATAGAGGGCGGTCCATCTGTTCTCTGCGCATCCGGCGCACCTGTTCGAGATCGTCGAAACCGGCCCGGCGGCGGTTGTAGAGTGCCTCCATCTTTTCTTCGAGAATCTGCCAGTCTTCAGCGGAGGGCGGGGTGTCATAGTCCCAGTTCGGTTGATCGGACCGTTTAAATTGCCACTTGATTTTCCCACGGCCGGGAAAACGAACGCGCACGGTGCGTTTGGCGCCGTCGTCGGTTTGATGCTTCCATTCGATGGGACGTTTCATAATGAGATGCGGTTAACGGGCCGGGGCGGAGAGGACAGGGCGCCAGGCGGTCGCGGCGGCTTCCAGCGCCCGCGCACGATGGGAGATACGGTTTTTTTCGTCGGTCGGCAATTCGGCAAAGGTTTTGAGGTATCCGTCAGGGAGAAACAGCGGGTCGTAGCCGAAGCCGTGTTCGCCGCGCAGTTCGCGGGTGATGACGCCCTCGCAGCGGCCCTCCACCCTCTGCGGTTCGCAGTCCGGGCGGACGAGCGCAATGACCGTACGGAAGCAGGCCCGGCGGTTGTCGTGCTCCGCCAGCTCCCGCAGGAGCTTGGCATTGTTGTCGGCGTAGGTGCAGTTTTCGCCCGCCCAGCGGGCGGAAATCACGCCGGGTGCGCCGTTCAGCGCTTCGACTTCCAGGCCGGAATCATCCGCCAGGGCGGGCAGGCCGGTTGCGTTGCACAGTTCGGCGGCTTTTTTGACGGCATTGCCTTCCAGCGTATCGCGGTCTTCAACCGTTTCGGGCAGATCGGGAAAATCGAGCGCGGAAAGAATTTCGTCATTCGGAAGATTGAGGATCGCGCGGATTTCCTGCAGCTTGTTCGGATTGCGGGTTGCCAGTACCAGTTGCATGGAATCCGTTGTACCGAACCGCCGGTAAAAACAGAAGCCGTAAATCCAAATGAAGGCCGGTGCGTTTGATGCCGTTGCTTCGGTCTACCCGGGGCTTCAGCCGTTGAGTATGGTGCGGATGACGTCGGCGGCGGAATAGTCAACATTCCCCGGTGTACAGAAGCGGCCGATGTCGACGAGATTGTCGCCCATCGTGACGAGGCATTTTTCGTAGCTTCCATCGGGAAGACGCTGAGGGAGTCCGATATTGGCGGCGAGTGCATTGCACAGGCATTTGCGACCCACCGTATCGTCCGGCTTTCCGCCTTTGGCAAGGTAGGCGGCGACCGGTTCGGCCGGGCAGCGATAACCGATTTTTCCGTCGGGGCGTCGGTACGGTTGGCGCAGGAATCCGATGTCGCATATACGGCGGCGCTGCTGATAGACGGCTTTTTCGGACAGGCTCCCGGTGAGATCGGCCACCTTGAACGGGAATCCGGTTGGAGATGCCTGCGGGTCGGTAAAGATGCGCGCCTTTCCAGCCAGCGCCTTGCGAACCAGCTCGCGGCGGACAGCGGGCAGCAGTCCGGATTCTCTGCAAAGAGCAAAGGCTGTGCCGACCTGCACGCCGGCAGCGCCTGCGTTCAGCGCGCACCGCAATCCTTCCGGAGATCCATAGTGACCGGCCAGCCAGAACGGCAGCCCGAACTCGCGGAATGCCGCGAGGTCGGCTTTGTCCCGCGGGCCGTAGACGGGCTCATCTTCGGCGCTGAGAATCATGACTCCGCGCGGCAGTGCGTTGTGCCCGCCGGCCACGTTGCCCTCTACGATAAAGCCTTCAATGCGTCTGTTCGTTTTGCGCAGAAGGATGGATGCCAGCGTCTCGGAGGAGACAATAGGCAGAAAATCCGGACGGTTCAGTTCGGCCGGAACAACCGCACCTTCCATGAAATTTTGCGGATTGAATGTCAGGTTGCAGGTTTCGTTTTTACCGTCGGGGCCTGTGACGTTGACAGGGTATTCGGCCGGTTGATGCTGAACCAGTGCATCCAGTATTTCCGGAACGGCCAGGGGAATTCCCGCTCCCATGATGATCGCTGAAACACCGGCCAGCAGCGCTCCATAGATGGAGGGCAGGTGTGGAATCTGGATTTTTTCAAGGTAATTGATGCCGACCGGCCGGTCATGTCCTTCCCGTGCCAGAAAGACCTCTGCAAAATTACCGACGATGCACAGTTCCTGCGGTTCAATCTTCCCGTTCAGATTGTGCATGGGCAGGGGACTGTAGGGAGCGTTTTTGGGAACCCCGCCCGGGACGAAGAAGCGATCCAGTATACGTTGTGCCATGTCGGGAAAAGGAAAGTGTTCAAGGGCGCGAAGCACGTGGCCGCCCGGATCGCCGTTTTGCAGGCGCCGTGCAACGACCACGTCAAGCGCGGTGCCGGAAACGACACCGAGCTGTCCCCGTCGTGATACGGCGCGGGTGAGTTTCCAGTCCGAAATGCCGAACCCCATTCCCCCCTGGATGATTTTTGGACGTTTAATCTTCATTCCTATGATGACTATGAAATGTTTCAGGAGAGGAAACGACAATAATCATGCTGAAAAGAAGCAATGAAATAGTCGGGGCGCCGCCGTCGACATCGGACCCGGCCTTGGGCCCGGGTCCGCATCGTTCCTGAAAAAATCCGACGGGAGCGATCGGGCCGCGACACAGGAGCGGCACAACGGACTTTGTAAACACGCCGGACGGAAGGAGCATGGTGATTTTCTGGTCGAGTCTGGCGGACGGCACGT
>CAZITJ010000075.1:8958-10359 GCA_964542135.1 uncultured Verrucomicrobiota bacterium | reverse complement strand
AGCGGCCGGATGAGTCCGCGCAATGGCGAATAGAACATACGCAAGCGGATCAGGGCGATAAACATATTGAGTCCGGCGCGGCCCACTTTCAGTTTAGAACCGGCTTTGTCGTGCCAGACGGTCGGGATTTCGCGGATGGAGGCCCCGGCGCGTTTGGCCTGAAAGAGCATGTCCACATCAAAGGCCCAGCTCGTGACACCAAGGTTGCGGAGAATTCCCTGCATGACCTCACGACGGAATACCTTCGCGCCGCACTGTGTGTCGGTCAGTTTTAAACCAAATAAAATCCGCACCATCCGATTAAAACAGCGCGAGGCAAAACGCCGCGACAGCGGCTGTTTCGGGCTCACATCCGATTCCTTCATCCAGCGCGAGGCAATGATGCATCCGTCGAGACTGATCTTTTTCACCAGATCATCAAAGGCCTCCGGCGGCGTCGCGCCGTCCGCATCCACAAAGCCGATCAGATCGCCCTGTGCTGCTTCTGCACCGAGCATCACCGCGCCGCCCTTGCCGACCCGGCCGGGGTCGTCCAGCACCTTGATCAGCGGATAACGCTGTGCGATATCCCGGGCGATGCCGGCCGTGCGGTCCTCGCAGCAATTCGGCACCACAATCAGCTCGGCCTCGTTCCCGTATTGTTCGCTGAAATAGGCAGCGTAGGCCTCGAGCATTGGCGGAAGCCGATGCTCCTCATTGTGGGCCGGAATGACAATCGAAAGGTTCATAGCGCCCGAAGATAACCGGAAGCCGCCGCCGACGGCAGTCTAAAGTTTATTTTTCATGCGGTTTACAAGCAAAATAACTGTTTGCATTTTAAACACAGTGTGGCATCGTCTGCCTGCGTTTGTCCAACGGGACGCGCATCGGTTCAGGGACCCCGTGTCATGGGTTGCGAATTGGTTGATAGTTGAGTATGACACATTGAGAGGAAAGAACAGATGGATATCTATTGCGGAAACCTTCCGTATGCAGCGACCGACCCCGATCTTCAAGAGCTCTTTGAGCAGTACGGCAAGGTCACATCAGCACGTGTCATTCTCGACCGCATGTCGGGACGATCCAAAGGCTTCGGCTTTGTTGAAATGCCTGAACAGGCAGAAGCACAGGCCGCCATTGACGCCCTGAACGGCTATGAATTCATGGGCCGCCCGATTCGTGTGAACGAATCGCAGCCCAAACCGCGTAACGACCGCCCGCGCGGTGGCGGTGGCTACGGCGGCGGCGGTGGAGGCGGTGGACGCTGGTAAGCGCTCCCGCATCAACTGCAGAAAGCTCTCGGCGAAAGCCGGGGGCTTTTTTTTGGAATGCGTAACAAGTAATTCGTAATCAAATAAAGAGCAGTCCTTTTTCTGTAGACGCGGGAAATGACCGCGCCCACCGGACGCGGCTACAGAAGGC
>CAZITJ010000075.1:0-8858 GCA_964542135.1 uncultured Verrucomicrobiota bacterium | reverse complement strand
AAATGACCGCGCCCGCCGGACGCGGCTGCAAAAGGGACCGCTTACGCATTACGGATTACGCATAAAAAGCTCAAGCGTCGTATGGGCCTGTCCGAAGTTTGGAATTTCATCCGACTTCCTGTAATTCATTTCCAACGCGGCGCGCAGCTCATTCCGATGGTCGGGGGGGAGTTTTCCAATCCCCGGAGACTCGATCGAAAGGCCATAGCCGCTGAACGCCGCGACCGGCGCACGCGCCCGTTTCAGAAGCTCCAGCATCATTTCTTTGTTCAGCAGATTCAGTTTCTCCGCCTGCCCGCGCGACAGCTCGGGATAATAGCAGAACGGCCCCATCTCCATGCCGTGCGGAACACGCGCGCGCGCCTCCACCGCCAGATAGGTATCCTGTGTCAGCAGCAGACCGCCCTCGCCCAGCTCCTCACGGATCTGTGCCCCCGTTCTCTGTAAAGCGATCAGATCCGGAGTCTCCTTGAAATTCCACCAGATGCGGTCACGGCCGCGCACCATCCATTGCTGATTAATCGGCGAGGAAAACGCCGCCGCTGTGCACACCAGCAGCAGCAACGGAACGGCCCGCTCAAGCTGCTGCTCCGTACAGCGCGGGATCAAGGTCGCCGCCAATGCCGCCGACAGAACCGGATAGACAATCACCTGATAATCATCGTACGGAAACGGCGCGGCAAAATGCACCAGCGTAACAGCCGCGCCTGCCATCCACAGCAGCGAAATCAAGCTGTTCGAAAACGGCGATTCCTGGTGATTGGCCTGCCGCAGCAGCTCCGTCAGCCGCGGGCGAACATCCCAGTCCATACCGGTCGCCTCCCGTACATGGCGATGATGCCGCCGCAGGAAAAACGCCAGCACGCAGCCCGCCGAAAAAACAAAATAGGCCTGCACAAAGCGGGATACAAACCCCGCCTTCAACGCAAGCAGCTGCATCAGCCCCCCCGGCGAGCGGCCTGCATGATAACCGAAGAGTGCAAAATGCGTATTTTCCGGAGCCAGCACAAAAAACGTCCCCAGCCCGACCAGCAGCACAAAGCCGCCGCCCAGGCCGAAGGCCAGCCAGGCCGGCAGAAACTTGAAATTTGAAACGTGAAACCTGAAAGCAGGAACCTCCACACCATGACCGTGCGGGAAAACTTTCTTTCGATTAAACACAAGCCACAATCCTGCAATCGGCAGGGCGATACCCGCCGAAAGCCGGGTGCAGGCCGCCAGCGCCAGCAGAAAACCGCCCCAGAACGCGGCGCTCGCGCCGCGTTTCGAATCGGCATAGCTCAGCGCCACGAAGCCCGCCGTCAGAAAAAAAGCGCACAGACTGTACGTCTTCACAATCGTCGTGAAATAGCTCTGATACACATTCACACCCGCCAGAACAAACGCCGCCAGCGCGGCCGGCTTCCAGAACCGGGATGAAACAGACCGTGCCGCCAGCCACGCCGCACACCCCGCCGCCGCCAGCCCGAAGAGCGCGCTGACCAACCGTCCGCCCGCAACGCCGAATTTTTCAATGATTGGAAACAACACGCCGTACACGAACGGAAGCGCCGGACCCTGTGTGAACATAAAGTCGCGGTAAAGCACATTCCCTTCGGTCACCTGCTTCGCCGCATACAGGTACCAGCCTTCATCCTGATTCAGATCGCCTAAAAACAGGTTGGCCGCCCCAAGCAGCAGAATCAGCCCGAACGCCGTTGTAAAAAGTATCCGGTTCAATCGAAACATCATACATCGCATAATGCCCTGCCCCCCCTCTTTTGCCGAACTTTTTTTTACATCAGCACGCCGCGCGCGCTGCCGGAACAATCAGAGCAGGCTTGGTTTCCTTTGCTCCCTTCTGTAAAAACTCCCTGACGAAAGGACCCATTATGAAATTCAACGAACTCGCCGAAAAACGCGTCAGTATACGATCCTATCAGTCCAAACCGGTCAGCAAGGCCGCGATGGAGTACGTGCTCGAAGCCGGACGACTGGCACCGACGGCCTGCAACTATCAGCCCTTTAAGTTTATTGTCGTCCAGGAAAAAGCAACCCTGGCCGCGCTGGCGGAGGGATACCCCGCTCCGTGGTTTGCCGAGGCGCCGGTCGTTATTGCTGTCTGTACGCAGCGGTCCAATGCATGGAAACGCAAAAAACACGACAGCAAAAATTTTGCCGATGTGGATGGCGCCATCGCCGCCGATCATATGACGCTCGCCGCAGCGGAATCGGGGCTCGGCTCCTGCTGGGTGGGTGCCTTTGACACCAAGATTGTCCGCACCGTCCTCGGGCTTCCCAGCGCCTATTCCCCCCTGGTCCTGCTGACGCTCGGTCACCCGAACGAAGACGGACGGCCAAAGGAGCGCAAACCCCTGGATGAGCTGGTGTGCTATGAGACTTGGACCCACAAAGCGTGAGACGGGAATGCTGCTGATCCGAATCGTCCTGCTTCTGTTTACAGCCTGGCTCGGTGCCGTGCTCTGGATGTGGGCCCGGCAGGAATCCTACCTTTTTCGCCCGAACCGCTGGGAAGCGCTGCCGGAATTCGAGCGCTGCCGCTGGGACCCGCAGGTTAACGGCGTAACGCTGCAGGGCTGGTTTCTCGATAAAGGCGCCGACATCACGGTGGTTTTTCACGGCGGCAATGCCCAGGATATGGCGGGGCACTGCGAGCGGATCTTTGCTGAACTCGACTTCAACGCCCTGCTGGTCAACTACCGGGGGTACGGACAGAGCGAAGGCACGCCCGGCGAAAAAGAACTGGTTGCCGACGCCGTTGATGTGCTGGATCTGTTCAGCAAAGAGCAGCAGGTTCCCCTTTCGTCGATTTACCTGATGGGGCGCAGCCTCGGCACCGGGGTCTCCATACAGGTGGCCGCCGCACGACCGGATGTGGCCGGCGTTATTCTGGTAACGCCCTATGAAAGCATCGCCGCAATTGCCAGGTCTCAATATCCGTGGCTGCCGGCCAAAGGTATCCTGCGCCATCCGTTTCGTTCCATCGACTATGCACCCCGTCTGACCCTGCCCGCACTGATTCTGCTGGCGGAATCTGACGAAGTGATCCCTGTGGAAAGCGGACGAAAACTGGGCGAAGCATGGGGCGGACCGAAAACCATCATCACGCTGCCGGCCGGGCACAACGATATCAGCGAACATCCGGATTATTTCAAGGCCATCCATCGGTTTATTGCTGAAACCCGTCCCGTCACTGCGGACGAACCCGACGCACCGTAAACAGGACGGTCCATCCGTCCTGTTTCGCGGTCAACAGGCGGAAAAATGCGCACGGCCGGCCGAATACCGACCGAAACCAGTATATTTACAAGCCATTCTCTATCAAATTTTTAAATTGTTGTCCCATAGTTTTAAAGGTGTGGGATATGTCATTAAAAAATATATGTAAGCTGTTTTTTATTAAGTAATTGCGTGTTTTTATTTCCCATACCTTTAAAACTATGGGACAGGGAGCATTTTTTCGGGTCTTTTTTGATGGAGAACGGCCGAGGGTCGATTCAGTCAGTCCAGGTCGACCACCGGTTTTTCGAGGAGTTTCCACGGGAGGCCGCAGGTGTTGAGATGGTCCATAAAGGGGTCGGGATCCATCTGCTCGATGTTGAAAACGCCCCGGCCTTTCCAAACCCTGGAAAGCATGAGTTTTGCACCGATCATGGCGGGCACGCCGGTGGTGTAGGAAATGGCCTGGGATTTGACTTCGCGATAGCATTCCTGATGGTCGCAGGTGTTGTAGATGGTGACGGTTTTTTCTTTGCCGTCTTTGAGGCCGGCGACCTGACAGCCGATCCAGGTGCGGCCTTTGGTGCGCGGGCCGAGGGTGGCGGGATCGGGCAGCAGGGCTTTCAGGAACCGGATCGGAACAATTTTCTGTCCGTTGAACTCCACCTCATCGATGCGCGTCATGCCGACGTTGCGGAGCACGTCGAGGTGCTGGAGGTACCTGTCGCCGAAACTCATCCAGAAGCGGGCGCGCCGGAGGTGCGGGATGTGTCTGGCGAGCGATTCGAGTTCTTCATGATACATCAGGTAAATGCTGGGCGTGCCGATGTTTTCCGGGACTTCGAAGGAGCGCTTTACGGAGAGCGGATCGGTTTCGATCCATTCGCCCTGCTCCCAGTAGCGGCCTTTGGCAGTGACTTCGCGAATGTTGATTTCGGGGTTGAAGTTGGTGGCAAAGGGATAGCCGTGATCGCCGGCATTGACGTCGATGATGTCGATGGTGTGGATTTCATCGAGGTGGTGCTTCTGGATATAGGTGCAGAATACCGAGGTAACGCCGGGGTCGAAGCCGGAGCCGAGCAGCGCCATGAGGCCGGCGTTTTTGAAGCGGTCATGATACGCCCACTGCCAGCTGTATTCAAACCGGGCGGTATCCGGCGGTTCATAATTGGCGGTGTCGAGATAGTGGACGCCGGTTTCAAGGCAGGCATCCATGATGTGCAGATCCTGATACGGAAGAGCAACGTTCAGGACGACATCCGGCTGCACGTTTTTGATGAGCGCCACCAGCTCCGGGACGTTGTCGGCGTTCACCTGCGCGGTTTCGATCGGCCGGTCGATGCGTGCGGCGATGGCGTCGCACTTCGATCGGGTGCGGCTGGCCAGCACGATGTGTTCAAATACATCCGGGTGCTGCGCGCATTTTTGAACCACGACATTGCTCACGCCCCCGGCTCCGACTATTAAAACTGTTCCCATAATATCTCCCAAAAACTCGAATTTCTAATTTCGAAGCACGAAACAAATTTCCAATGGCTGGAAAACTCCAGTTTCAAGTTTCCAATTTCAAGTTTCAGTTTTCTCTCTCGAAATAGGTGTAGCCGCGCAGGCCGCTGATGTATGCCTCCATCACGGCGCGGCGCTCGCGGGCCGACATGCGACCTTCTTTCACAGCCTTTTCGGCCATCCGGCGCATGCGGCTAATCATGGCTTTGGGATCGTATTCAACATACGAAAGCACGTCGGCCACCGTGTCGCCCTCGAGTTCACGCGTATAGTGAATCTGTCCGTCTTCGTCAAGCTGCACGGTGATGACGTTGGTATCGCCGAGCAGGTTGTGCAGGTCGCCGAGGGTTTCCTGATAGGCGCCGACGAGGAAGACGCCCAGGATATAGTCTTCATCGTCTTTGAGTGCATGGAGCGGCAGGGTGCGGCGGACGTCGTGCCGGTCGATAAAGCGGTCGATTTTGCCGTCGCAGTCGCAGGTGATATCGGCCAGAATCGCTTCCTGGCCGGGTTTTTCATCGAGGCGATGGATGGGCAGGATCGGGAAGAGCTGATCGATGGCCCAGCTGTCGGGAAGCGACTGAAACAGACTGAAGTTTCCGTAGTACACATCCGCCAGGGCGGCGGGAAGGTGTTCGAATTCATCCGGGACGTAGTCGAGTTCTCTGAGCAGGACGGCAATGCGGCGCAGGATATGCCAGAAAATCTGGCCGGCGAGTCCTCGTTCGCGCAGCGTGATTCCGCCGCGTTTAAACAGCTCGTGCGCTTCATCGCGGTAATAGACGGCGTCGTGGTAGCACTCCTGTACATTTTCGGTGCCGATGGTTTCAAGGGTTTCCATCAGATTTTCGAGCAGCTCATGCGAGCCGTCCGGGAGGGTGTCCGGAAGCGCGTGCGTTTCAAAGCGGCTGACATCGAGGATATTGAAGAGCAGAACGGAATAGTAGGCGACGGTGGCGCGTCCGGACTCGGTGATCATGTCCGGGTGCGGCGTACCGGTTTCATCGAGAATGCTTATAATTTCCTCGACCACCGCCGAGCAGTATTCGGCGGTGCCGTAGTTGCAGCTGCCGGCGAAGTCGGTATGCGATCCGTCGTAATCGACGGCCAGGCCGCCGCCGAGGTCGAGCGCGCCCATGGCGGCCCCTTCCCTGACGAGTCCGGCGTAGATTCGGCAGGCCTCTTTGACCGCCTCGCGGATATCACGAATGTTGGGAATCTGCGAGCCGAGGTGATAATGAAGCAGGTGAAGGCAGTCGAGCATCTGTTCCCCGCGAAGGCGGTCGACCACGTCCATGACCTGGGCGGTATTGAGGCCGAACACGCTGCGTTCGCCGCCTGATTCGGCCCACTGTCCGCCGGCCTGTGTCGAGAGTTTCATACGAACCCCGAGAACGGGGTTTACATTCAGCGCGCGGGAGCGCTCCAGAATGAGGTCCAGTTCCGAGGGCATTTCGATCACGAAAACGCAGCGCACCCCCATTTTCAGCGCATACAGGCCGAGATCGATAAACTCCTCGTCCTTGTATCCGTTGCAGATCAGATAGGCCTGCGGGTCGGTCAGGAAAGAGACGGCGGCGATCAGTTCGGCCTTGCTGCCGGCCTCCAGACCGTGGTGACAGCCGGCGCCGAAGGTACAGATTTCCTCCACCACCTGCTGCTGCTGGTTGACTTTAATGGGGTACACGCCGCGATAGCACCCGCCGTATTGATAGTCCCGGATCGCGGCGGCGAAGCTTTCATGGAGGCTTTGAATGCGGGCATCGAGAATATCGCTGATGCGCACGAGAACGGGCGGATCGAATCCGCGCTCACGGATGCCGCGGGCGATCTCGTAGAGGCTGACGGCGGGGCCGTTCCCGCCTCGCGGGTGCACGGTGGCTTCGCCCTGTCCGGACACGCTGAAATAGCCGGCGCCCCAGTTGCGGATACCGTACAGTTCTGCCGAGCGTTCAACGGACCACGCCGCATGATTGGCTGTTTTTTTATTATTCATCCGGATCACCAAATCACATCTAAAAATATGACCATGGTCATGACTCTGCTTTATTTTTATCGGGATGTTTTGGCAATTAAATAATCGCGAATCGCCTGTTCATCGCTGGCGACGGTTTCGCAGCGGGTTTCGGCGCTGGCGAGTGCGTCGAGCACCGGATGGTGCGCGGCTTCGCCAATGGCCTGTCTGATGGCGTCCGGGAATTTGGCCGGATGGGCGGTCGCGAGGCAGACCGTCGGAACCTTTGGGCGGAACGCACCGTCCCGGCGCGTTTTCAGCGTGCACGGCGTGCCCGCTCCACCCTGCAATTGCTCAGCGACGGCGACGCCGACGGCAGTGTGCGGATCGAGAATATAACCGGTTTCAGCGTGGATTTTTTTAATGGTTTCCAATGTTTGGAACGTTCCGGCCTCGCCTGCGGCGAACAGGTCATCGGACCCCTCGACCGTGAGCGAGCCGGTCTGTTTGAACTGTTCCATCAGGGCGACCAGTTTTTCGGAATCGCCGCCCAGGCGGTAATACAGGTAGCGCTCAAAGTTGCTGGCGACCTGAATATCCATCGACGGGCTGAGCGTCGGCACGACCTCGCCGAGGCTGTATTCACCGGTGTTGAAGAAGCGCGACAGGATGTTGTTTTCGTTGGTGGCCAGAATCAGTTTTTTGACCGGCAGGCCCATCTGCGCGGCGAGGCAGCCGGCGAGGATGTCGCCGAAGTTTCCGGTCGGCACGGAAAACTGAATCGGATCGGCACCTGTGCGGAAAAAGGCGTAGACGTAGTACACGATCTGGGCGAGCACGCGCGCCCAGTTCACGGAGTTGACCGAGCCGAGCGAGTGCTGTGCTTTGAACTCCACATCCGAGAAGATGGATTTCATGAGGTGCTGGCAGTCGTCGAAGGTGCCCTCGACAGCGAGGTTGAAGACATTGTCGTCGAGCACGCTGGTCATCTGTTTTTCCTGCACGGGGCTGGTGCGCCCTTTGGGATGCATGATGAAAATGTTGATGTTTTCTTTGCCGCGCACGCCGTAGATGGCGGCGGACCCGGTGTCGCCGCTGGTCGCGCCCAGGATATTCAGCTCGCCCCCTTTGTTCTGAAGGATGTACTCAAACAGGTTGCCGAGAAACTGGAGGGCGATGTCTTTGAAGGCGAGCGTGGGGCCGTGCCAGAGTTCCAATATCCGGAAATCGCCGGCCGGAACGAGCGGCGCGACCTCCGGGGTTCGAAACGCGGCATAGCTTTTTTGGATCAGCGTGCGGAGGTCGTCGTCCGGCATGTCGGTGGTGAACAGCCTCATCACCTCGAAGGCGAGCTGCCGATAGCTCAGGTGCTGCCAGTCAGCCAGTTTCTTTCCAATGTCCGGAAGGCTCTCCGGAAGCAACAGGCCGCCGTCGGGCGCCAGCCCGGTCATCACGGCATCCTGAAAGCCGATGGGGTCCGTTTTTCCTCGTGTGCTGATATAGTTCATAGGGTTCACTCTGTCGCCGCCGGGCGGAGGGGTTTTGTCGCAGATTCGAAAATGAGAATAGAACAGAGACCCGTCGGCGATAAATGAAAAAGAACAATCTTTGAGGCTGTGCCGACCGGGACGCGACCGGTGCGTAAACGTGCGGAGGTCGAATCTGGCGGCTTGTTTCCGGCCGGATAAAAAGCTATGTTTGATTTCGACTGGCATTCTTCGTGCTATTGAACCGCACAAACAGCCGGCAGATTGACATGGGCGAAACAGCGTACAGAAATTTGATGGAGATTCTTGCGGACCGCATTGAGCTGTCCGAAGAAGCGGTCATGGCGGCGCGGGCCGAGGCGGAGAAAAGCGGCGCACCGCTGGAGGATGTACTGGTCGATGAAGGATCGGTTCCCGCGTCGGTCATGCTGCTGGCCAAAGCGGAATATCTGGAAATGACGCCGGTGAATCTGGACGGATTTCACCCGGACAGTTCGCTGGTTGAAATGCTGCCCGGCGCCACCTGGGCGCAGCTCAAAATGATCCCGCTTTGCAAAACCGGCCGGCTGCTGACGGTGGCCGTCGGCGATCCCTTCAATATTATGGGGATCGAGAATCTGAAAACGCAGACCGAACTTGAAATTTTCCCGGTCATCGCCGACCCCAAAGATGTGCTGGGGGCCCTGGAGGGG
>CAZITJ010000074.1:0-10409 GCA_964542135.1 uncultured Verrucomicrobiota bacterium | reverse complement strand
CCTAACGAAGCCCGCCGTCGCCTGCAACGCACAAAACGATCCGCCCCCCGCCGACGAAGAGTAGAGACATTCTGTCTCGATCCGCCTGAAAAAGCGTGACAAACCCGCCCCCGCTCCAAACATCTTCCGGGAAAGCAAACCCATAAACTGTTTTGGTTAAATGCTTTATAACAAACGGAGCTTAAAAGGCACGGTCCCTGCTTTTACAAGCGGCACAGATTTTGAACAAAAACAGGAAGGAACATCACAATGGCTACAGAAACCAAAGTACTGGGTATTGATCTCGGAACGACCAATTCCTGCATGGCTGTCATGGAGGGCGGAGAGCCCACCGTGATCCCGAACGCTGAGGGCGGCCGCACAACACCCTCCGTGGTCGCTTTCACAAAAGACGGTGAGCGACTGGTGGGACAGGCCGCTAAACGACAGGCGGTGACCAACCCCAAAAACACAATTTTTTCCGTCAAACGGTTCATGGGCCGCAAACACAGTGAGGTGGCTCATGAAATCGACCTCGTTCCCTATGAAGTGGTGAAAGCCAAAAACGGCGACGCCCACATCAAGGCGGGAGACAAAACCTACGCGCCGCCGGAAATTTCGGCCATGATTCTGCAGAAAATGAAAGCCGATGCAGAGGCCTACCTCGGCGAAAAAATCTCACAGGCCGTCATCACCGTTCCGGCCTATTTCAACGACTCGCAGCGACAGGCCACCAAAGACGCCGGCAAAATCGCCGGCCTCGACGTGCTGCGCATTGTCAATGAGCCGACCTCGGCCTCCCTGGCCTACGGCCTCGATAAAAAACACGACGAAAAAATCGCCATCTACGACCTCGGCGGCGGGACCTTCGACATCTCGATTCTCGATATCGGCGACGGCGTGTTCGAAGTGGCGGCCACCAACGGCGACGGCCATCTCGGCGGGGACGATTTCGACCAGAAGATCATTAACTGGCTGGTCGAAGAATTCAAAAAGGATCAGGGCGTCGATCTTTCGCAGGACGCCATGGCCCTGCAGCGGCTCAAAGAAGCCGCGGAAAAAGCCAAATGCGAACTGTCGAGCTCGCAGTCAACGGACATCAACCTGCCCTTCATCACCGCGGACGCAAGCGGACCGAAACATCTGAACGTCACGCTGTCCCGCGCAAAACTCGAACAGCTCGTCGATGAGCTGATCACCCAGACCGAAAGCCCGGTCAAAGCCTGCCTGAAGGACGCGAGCCTGAGCACCGCAGAGATTGACGAAGTCATTCTGGTCGGCGGATCGACCCGCATGCCGCGCGTGCAGGAATCGGTGAAAACGCTCTTTAACGGAAAAGAGCCGCACAAAGGGGTCAACCCCGACGAAGTCGTGGCCGTCGGCGCCGCCATTCAGGGCGGCATTATGAAGGGGGAGGTCAAAGACGTGCTGCTGCTGGATGTGACTCCGCTGACGCTGGGCATTGAAACCCTCGGCGGCGTCTCCACTCCGCTGATCGAGCGCAACACCACCATCCCCACCAAGAAGAGCGAGATTTTCTCGACGGCAGCCGACAACCAGCCCGCGGTGGACATTCATGTGCTGCAGGGCGAACGGAAAATGTCGAAAGACAACAAAACCATCGGCCATTTCCAGCTCGACGGCATCCCGCCCGCCCCGCGCGGCGTGCCGCAGATCGAAGTCACCTTCGACATCGATGCCAACGGCATCCTCAACGTCACCGCCAAGGACCTCGGTACCGGCAAGGAGCAGCACATCACCATCACCGCCTCCAGCGGACTGTCCGAAGACGAAATCGACAGCATGGTTAAAGATGCCGAAGCCCACGCCGCCGAGGACGAAAAAGCCAAGGCCAAAGTGGACCTGCGCAACCAGGCCGACGCCACCGTTTTCCAGACCGAAAAATTCCTGAAGGAAAACGGCGATAAACTGGACGACGCCAAAAAGGCCGAGGTGGAAAAAGCGCTCGATCCGCTGCGCGATGCGGTTAAAAACGACGATGAAGAGGCCATGAAATCCGCCATGGAAACGCTCAACGGCGCCATGCAGGCCGCCGCCTCCGAAATGTATTCGCAGGCACAGGCCGATTCGGCACAGCAGCAGCCCGGCGGCGAATCCCCGCCGCCCTCCGGCGACGATGAAAAACCGGCCGACGACGATGTAATCGACGCCGACTATGAAATGGACGACGACGATAAGAAATAAATTCCGGAATCATCCGGGCGTATGCCGGCGGGCTGCACCCGTACGCCGTGCGGCCGGATGATGAAAGTCAACCGAACAGACAACCCATAGAAGGAGGAAAGAACCCCATGAAGATCAAACCGTTAGGTGATCGCATACTGGTTGAACCGCTCAAAGAGGCGGAAGTGAAAAAGGGCGGCATCATTATTCCCGATACCGCCAAGGAACGCCCGCAGGAGGGCACGGTCATCGCGCTGGGAACCGGCAAGATCGACGACGACGGCAAAACGGTTCCGTTCAATGTCAAAAAAGGCGACACCGTGCTGATGCCGAAATACGGCGGTACGGAAGTCAAACTCGACGGCAAAGACTACCAGATCATGCGGGAGGATGACATCCTCGCCGTGATCGGATAACCCCACTAATTCAAAAGGAGATTAGAAAAATGGCTAAACAAATGAAATTCGATGTCGATGCCCGCGACGTCATGCTCAAGGGCGTGGAAAAGCTGAGCCGCGCGGTCGCGGTTACGCTCGGCCCGAAGGGCCGCAACGTCATCCTCGACAAAAAATTCGGCTCCCCGACGGTCACCAAAGACGGTGTCACCGTGGCCAAGGAGATTGAACTCGAAGAACCCTTCGAAAACATGGGCGCCCAGATGGTGCGCGAAGTGGCCAGCAAAACCAGTGATGTGGCCGGCGACGGCACCACCACCGCCACGGTTCTGGCCGAAGCCATCTATCGCGAGGGACTGAAAAATGTGACGGCCGGCGCGAATCCGATGAGCCTCAAACGCGGAATCGACAAAGCGTCGGACGCCCTCGTTGACGCGCTGGCCAAACTCAGCAAAAAAGTGAAGTCCAACGAGGAAATCGCCCAGGTGGGCACCATCTCCTCGAACGGCGACGCGGAAATCGGCCAGATCATCGCCGATGCCATGGCGGCCGTCGGCAACGACGGACCGATCACCATCGAGGAATCCAAATCCATGGAAACCAGCCTCGAAGTCAAAGAAGGCATGCTCTTCGACAAGGGCTACCTCTCCCCGTACTTCGTCACCAACGCCGACTCCATGGAAGCGGAACTCGAAGATCCCTACATCCTGCTCTTCGAAAAGAAGATCTCCAACCTGCAGGATCTGCTGCCGCTGCTGCAGAACGTGGCGAAAACCAGCAAGCCGTTCATGATTATCGCTGAAGACATCGAAGGCGAAGCGCTGGCGACCCTCGTGGTCAATAAGCTGCGCGGAACCCTGAATGTCTGCGCGGTCAAGGCCCCGGGCTTCGGCGACCGCCGCAAAGCCATGATGGAGGACATCGCCATCCTGACCGGCGGTAAATTCATCACCGAAGATCTCGGGATCAAGCTCGAGAACGTCACCATGGACGACCTCGGAACCGCCAAGCGCATCACCGTCAGCAAAGATGAGACGGTCATCGTGGACGGTGCCGGCAAGAAAGCCGACATCACCGCACGCGTCGAGCAGATCAAACGGCAGGCCGAGGAAACCACCTCGGACTACGACCGCGAAAAACTGCAGGAACGCCAGGCGAAACTCTCCGGCGGCGTCGCGGTGCTGAATATCGGCGCAGCCACCGAGTCCGAAATGAAAGAGAAAAAAGACCGCGTGGACGACGCGCTGCACGCCACCCGCGCAGCGGTGGAGGAAGGCATCGTCCCCGGCGGCGGCGTCGCACTCATCCGCGCGCAGAAAGCGCTTGAAAAGCTGGAGCTCGAAGGCGACGAAGCCGTGGGTGCGCAGATTGTCTATAAAGCCTGCGAATCGCCGCTTCGCCAGCTCGTCGACAACGCCGGCCTCGAAGGCGCCCTGATTGTTCAGGAGGTCAGGAAGGCCAAGCAGACCGGCGGATACAACGTCGCCACCGGCGACTACGTCGATATGGTCGCTGCCGGCATCATTGATCCGACCAAAGTGACCCGTTCGGCACTGCAGAATGCGGCCAGCATTGCCGGCCTGCTGCTGACGACCGAGTGCATGATCACCGACCTGCCGGAAAAAGAAAAACCGGCCGCGCCCGACATGGGCGGCATGGGCGGCATGGGCGGTATGGGCGGCATGATGTAAGCCTGTCGCTTCTGCCCTGTGCAGATCCCGCCCCGGTTCGCCGGGGCGGGCTTTTTTTGCCGCCGCTGCAAACGAACCGATTCGTAAAAATGATTTTTCGGAACGACGAAACGCGATAGAGTGAACGCATGTCGCCGGCCTCTATCCTGCCGATCGCTCTGGGCTTGGCCATGGATGCGTTTTCGGTATCCATTGCCTGCGGGATCGGCCTTCGCAAACTGCACCTGAAACACGCGCTGATCATCGGCGGTGCATTCGGTTTTTTTCAGGGGATCATGCCGCTGCTGGGATGGTGGCTGGGGCAGTGGGCCGCGCCGCTGCTGTCCGCACTGGACTACTGGCTGGCCGGCGGTCTGCTGGTCTGCATCGGCGCACACATGATCATCGAAGCGCAGGAACTCGAAGAAGCCGAACAAAGCGACCGGCTCAATCCAAAGGTCCTGCTGATGCTGGCCGTGGCCACCAGCATCGATGCGTTTGCGGTCGGCCTGAGCCTGTCCATGCTCAAAACCGCCATCGTGATGCCCGCACTGATCATCGGCGCGGTCACCTTTGTGATGAGCAGCGCGGGAACCTATATCGGCGAGTTCTTCGGGCACATCTTCGAGAAAAAGCTCGAAATCGCCGGAGGAATGCTTTTAATTGGAATGGGCTTCAAGGTTTGTTTTGACGGACTCATCGAGCACAAGGATCTATTGATGGACAATCCAACCGTCTGGTTTGCATTTGGACTCACACTGTTCGCCGGACTCTGCACCGGGATCGGCAGTGCGCTGGCCTTCTTTTCCAAACGGACCAACAAAAGCTTTCTGTCCATCTCGCTCGGATTTTCCGCCGGGGTGATGATTTATGTCTCCATGATCGAAATTTTCTTTAAAGCCAAAGACGCCCTGTGCGCAGAGATGGGCGAACGGGCCGGCTACTGGATTACCGTCATCTCTTTTTTCGGCGGCATGCTGCTGACCGCCCTGATCGACAAACTGGTTCCTTCGTTTGAAAATCCGCATGAACCGCACACCGTTGAAGACATGAGCGAAGAGGCCCGTCTGGCCCATGCCGGCCGCTTGCTGCGCATGGGCCTCTTTTCCGCACTGGCTATCGCCATTCATAATTTTCCCGAAGGACTGGCCACCTTTGTCGGTGCACTCAAGGATCCGGCGCTGGGCCTGAGCATTGCGGTGGCGATAGCCATCCACAACATTCCCGAAGGCATTGCCGTTTCGGTGCCGATTTATTACGCCACCGGCAGCCGCCGTAAAGCCTTCGGCCTGTCCTTCGTGTCCGGACTGGCCGAACCGCTCGGCGCTCTGGTGGGCTACACCGTCCTGGCCCCGTTTATGACCGATTCGGTGTTCGGCATCCTGTTTGCAGGCGTGGCGGGCATCATGGTGTTTATCTCGCTCGATGAACTGCTGCCCACCGCCCGGGAATACGGCGAACACCACCTGGCCATCTACGGCATGGTGGTCGGCATGGCCGTTATGGCGGTCAGTCTGCTTCTGTTTGTATAACCCGAAAACCACCCCCGAAAGGAGACCCTGTGAAAAAAATCCACCTGCTTTTACTGACAACTGCGCTGAGTTCCGCATCCGTTTTTGCACACTGCCAGATTCCCTGCGGCATCTATGACGATCCCGCACGCATCACTGAAATGGAGGAACACGTCACCACCATCGAAAAATCAATGAACGAGATCATCCGCCTGAAACCGGACACACCGGAGCACAGCAATCAGCTCGTGCGCTGGGTCATGAACAAAGAGGATCACGCCGATCAACTCAGCGAAATCGTCACCTATTACTTTCTGGCACAGCGCATCAAATCGTCAACGCCGGAGGAAACCTACGTGAAACAGCTCAAAGTGCTGCACGGCATGATGGTCGCCTCCATGAAAGCCAAGCAGACCGTGGACCTCGAACAGGTCAAAACACTCCGCACACTGATCCACGAATTCGAACATCTCTATTTCGGCGACAGCGCAACCGCACCCCACACGCACTGAGCCCTCCTCCGTCCGGACCCGTTCAGTTCGTCAGCGAGGCGGGCTGAAACGGCCGGCAGAAGGCCTCATCGAAATCATAGCCGTCCGCAAAATCGGCGCGGCTGTCGTTTTCAGTCTTTCCGAGCAGGCCGGCTTCGACGAGGTTGAAAACGATCTCGCCGAAATCCTCTGTGCGATACACCCCCCAGCGGTTCAGAACCGTGCGGGCCATGGGACCGAACTCGCTGAGAGCAAACCCGCGCAGGCCGTCCAGCAGCTCCCGGCCGCTGACATGACGCGGTTTTTCAAGTCGTCGGACCGTGACGTCGAGACCGGCCCGCACAAACGCATAGGCCTCTTCGGTATAGCGGTCATCCTGCTGCAGGATCCGCTGCAGACTATCGGCTTCATTGGGTTGATTCATCGCTCCAGCTCCCGGCGGATTTGTCCGGCCAGATCCTCCATCTCCGCCGGATCCTCATAGGATTTTGCATCCCAGTTCCAGTGATGCCCGTCGCCTTCAAACCGCGGAATGACGTGGAAGTGAACGTGCGGCACCTCCTGTCCGGCGGCCCGGCCGTTGTTCTGGATAATATTCACCCCGTCCGCGCCGAGACCGCGCGTCTGCGCCTCGGCAATGCGCCCGGCCGTAATGATCAGCCGCGCGAGCAGGGCATCGGGAACCGCCGACACCGGATCGTAGCAGACCTTGGGAATCACCAGCACGTGGCCCTTGATAATCGGCCCGATATCCATAAACGCCAGCACCTCATCGTCTTCATACACAATGACGGCGGGAATTTCGCGATGAACAATTTTTTCGAACAGCGTCATAGCTCAGCTCCGGATGATTCCGAAGCGCCGGAAGCGCTTCAGCCGTTGCGGTCCTCGAACATTTTCATAAACTGGACGAGCGCCTCCACGCCGTCCGTCGGGAACGCGTTGTAGATCGAGGCACGAATGCCGCCGACGGATCGGTGTCCTTTCAGCCCGGCCATCCCCTGCTCCGCCGCTTCTTTCACAAACTGCGCTTCCAGCTCTTCGCCGGGCAGGCGGAAGGTCACGTTCATCGTTGAACGGCATTCCGGAACCGCCGTTCCGGTATAGAAATCCGACGCATCAATCGCATCGTACAGCACGGCGGCCTTCTGCTCGTTGCGCTGCTGAACCGCGTCGATACCGCCCTGCTCCAGCAGCCAGCGGGTCGTCAGCATCAGCATATAGATCGGGAACGTCGGCGCCGTGTTCGACAGCGAATCCTTTTCCATCACGTGCTGATAGCGAAACAGATCCGGCAGCGCCGCGGGGGATTTTTCGGCGAGATCCCTGCGGATAATCACCAGCGTCACACCGGCCGGGGCGAGGTTTTTCTGCGCTCCGGCATACATCAGGCCGAACTGCGATACATCCAGTTTCCGCGACAGAATATCCGAGGACATATCCGCAATCAGCGGCGCGTCGGTCTGCGGAAACGCCTTGACCTGTGTGCCCGCGATGGTTTCGTTCGATGTAATGTGCACATACGCGGCCCCGTCAGTGAGTTTCAGTTCATCGTTGGACGGCATGCGGGTGGGGATTTCGCCGGCGGTATCGGCCGCCGTGCGGACATTGCCGAGTTTCTGTGCCGCCTTGAGAGCCTTGGTTCCCCAGGATCCGGCATTGATATAATCGGCGCACTGTCCCTCTCCCAGCAGGTTCATGGGAATCAGCGAAAACTGCGTTGTGGCGCCGCCGGTCATAAACAGAATGCGGTACTCCTCCGGCAGATCGAGCAGTTTGGTTACATTCGCCTTGGCCTCCTGATGCACCGCGGAATAGTCCTTGCCGCGATGGCTCATCTCCATAATGGACATGCCGGTTCCGTTGTAGTCGAGCAGTTCATCCTGAGCCTGCCGCAGAACGGCCTCCGGCAGAATGGCCGGCCCTGCGCTGAAATTATATGTACGCGCCATGGAAAGTTCCTTTCGTTAACTGAACACCCAATGTAGCGCTTCGCCGCCTGTGCATCAATCGGGTTTTGCGCTCATTCGCCCGCGGGTTCAGCAAACCGGCCCTCCGGCAGGTCCTCAATCCACGTTCCTGATCCATCCGCCGCCGAGGGTTTCATCGCCGGAATAGACGACAGCGGCCTGACCGGGTGTGAGGGCGAACTGGGGTTCATCGAAGACAACACGGAATTCGGTGTCATTGATTTTTTCGATGGCGGCGGGTGCGCCGGGGTGGCCGTAGCGCGGCTGCACCGTAAGATTGCTTTCGGGCTGTTGGGTGCCAACAGGAAAGGCTCCGCTGATCCAATGGGCGTCGGTGACGATGCAGTTGGACTGCATGACGTGTTCGCGCGGAGAGAGGGTGATGATATTTTCATCGGCGTTGATGTCGCTGACGTAGACGCGTTCGCCGGTGGCGACGCCGGTGCCGCCGCGCTGCCCGACGGTGAAACGGTGAATGCCCTCGTGTTCGCCGAGTTCGTTGCCCTGTTCGTCGAGAAGTTTGCCTTTTTTCTTCACCTCCGGTGCATGCGTTTCAACAAACTCGGCGTATTTTCCGGCCTCGACAAAACAGAGATCCTGACTTTCGCCGCGCGGGACGACGGGCAGCCTGTGGTCGTCCGACCACTTTTTGACGTCGTCTTTGGTCCAGCCGCCGAGCGGAAAGCGGATGTGTGCGAGCTGCTGTTGGGAGAGGCGGTGCAGGAAGTAGGTCTGGTCTTTTTTGGGATCGGCAGCGCGCAGTAAATGAAACCGCCCGTCGCGCTCTTCGATCTGTGCATAATGGCCGGTGGCGAGAATCTGACAATCGAGCTGCACGGCGCGGTTGAGCAGAAAGCCGAATTTGATGAACTGGTTGCAGGAAATACAGGGCGACGGAGTGCGGCCGGAGGCATATTCATCAACAAAAGGCGCAACCACGCGTTCGGTAAAACGGTCCTGTGCATTCACCACGTAATGACGGATGCCGAGTTCGGCGCAGACACTCTTCGCGCGGGCCACATCCTCCATTGAGCAGCAGCGCGACCCCTCTTTCCACATGTGCGCGGTGAGGCCGATGACGTCCCATCCCTGCTCCACCAGCAGTGCCGCCGCTACGGAGCTGTCCGTGCCGCCGCTCATCCCGACTGCCGCGCGTTTACTCATGAGCCGGCTCCGGTTCGATGTGAACGGTGACGTCCGCGACGGCGGGGCCGTCTTCGAGCAGGCGGTGCTGGACCCGTGTGGCAATGTTGTGCCCGTCGCGCACCCGCAGATTCCCGTCAACCGTAACGTGTAAATCCACGAACCAGCCCGCGCCGAGTTGGCGGGTGCGGATTTTATGAACGGAGCAGACGCCGTCAACCGAACGGGTAAGATCGGCAATGGCCTGAACTTCCTCGTGATCTGCACCGCGCTCGGTGAGCTCGGAGAGCGCAGGCGAGGCGATATCCCACGCGACCTTCAGAACCAGCAGCGCGACAATCAATGCCCCCACAGGGTCCAGAAAAGCCCAGCGCGGACTGAACGACGCGGCGGTGACGGCAACCAGCGCGGGGATGGAACTGAGCGCGTCGCTGCGGTGGTGCCAGGCATTGGCGATCAGCGCCGAGGAATGAATCTGTTTGCCGACGGCGCGCGTGCGGCGAAAAAGAATTTCCTTGGCGATAATGGAGAGGAGCGGACCGAACAGCGCAATACTCAGCGGCGGACAGGAGGCGTCTCCGCCAAGACGATGAATGGCATTCCAGCCGAGACCAACCGCCACTGCAGCCAGCAGAACACTGATGAGCAGCGTGACGAAGGTTTCGATGCGCTGATGACCGTACGGATGTTTCTCGTCGGCCGGTGTAGACCAGAAGCGCAGGCCGATCAGCACGAGCAAATCCGTGCTCATATCCGAAAGACTGTGCACGGCATCGGCCACAACAGCCTGCGAGCGGCCGGCGATCCCGAGCACGAATTTGAGTGCCGCCAGCGCCAGATTGACGCCGAGGCCGGCCAACGTTACGGTGTGCGCATTCTGCTTTGAACCTGCAGTCATAAACCAATTATTGAGCGGAACAGGTTTTGAACAAGCCTATAGTTGAGACATTGTCGGCGGCAGAGCATACATCATGCGCGTTCCGGTGCGGTGCGGCTCGCGGCCGAAGCGATCCCGACGCTTCGGGGTGCTCGCCGTCAGCAATGATCCGGCCATTGAAAAGCGCCG